>JBAUOX010000918.1:0-5774 GCA_049579985.1 Isosphaeraceae bacterium
GCCCTGACCCGCAGGGCGCCTGCGGATACTCCGGTGATCTGGCTGATCTGTGAGTAATCCATGCCCTCAACGTAATGCAAAACAACGGCTTCGCGATAGGCCTCGGGAAGCTGCCCGACGGCCAGCCATAATCTCGAAGCCAGCTCGTCGCGGAGGATGGCCGAAAGGACCCCCTGCCGCCGTCCCTTCTTGCCTGGGGCCGAAGCCAGCCGGGACGGATCAGTCACGACGGCGTGTCGCCTCAGTCGCCGCTGGTGCTGGCGGGCGAGGTTGAGCACGATCCCGCGTATCCAGGCGAGGAACGGGGTCTGGGGATCGTAGCCGTCGATCCCGGTGAGCGCCCGAGTGATGGCCTCCTGGGCAATACTCTCCGCTTCATCGAGATCGCCGATCAAGAGCGAGGCAAGGCGCACCAGGCCGGCGCGATGCCGTTCCGCGAGGATGGCGAACGCCTCGGGGTCGCCGGCCTTGACGCGGGCGGCCAGCGAATCGTCAGTCGGCTCGACCGGGCTCATGGCTTGGCGAATTCGGCGTAGAGGGAGGAAAAATCCGCCTCGTTGTTCCATGCTTGGATCACGGGATCGTCCTTGAACGTGTCGACCCCCAGGTTGGGGAGCCGGAAGGCAAGGGCCAGCCGGGTATGTTTCAGCACGTTGGATCGGTCGTCCTTGTCGGCCCAGAACCGCGCCAGGCGGTAATGGCCCCAGCCGGTCATCGAGCGGACCTCAGCGAGCGGAATACCCCGGCGCAGCGAGTCATCGGGGCCGGTCAGTCCTTTGATCAACTCGTCCTGGAGCCGGATGCGGAGGTCGGCCGGGGTCGGCAAGTTCCAGAGGATGACAATGGTGGCGTCCAGGAACTTGACGGGAGGCCCACCCACGTCCCGGCACCACTCGGCGTAATTCCCCTCGGTCGGAGGCCAAGCTCCGCCCCGGTAGCAACGCTTTCCGTCCAGCAAATCTCGGCGCGCCTCGTACCATCGCCCGATCGCCGCGTGGGTCAGCGCGCGAACCAGGTACAGAGAGAACTCTTCGGGCGGAGTCTCGAACGCCGGTTCCAGGTGCTGGAGCACCTGGCCGGCGTGGGCGGGCGAGAGCTCACCGTCGGGGGGTGATTGAAGTTGCAGCCAGGCGTGCAATGCCGCGACCGGCGGAGGCAGCGTGCGCCGGGCGGCTGCCTCGATGAGCTGGTCGAGGGCCAGGTCCTGGCGGCCGTAGTTCAGCAGCAGCACAGCCCTGCCGGTGGACGACTCGACGCCGATTCGGGGAGAGGCGGCCCGGAACCGCTGGTAAGCGGCCTCGAACCCCGAGCGATGCCGCCGCATCGTCCTGTCCTGGTCTTCGCCGTCGGCCGATTCCCAGATGATGCGGCGGTGCCATCCCCCGACCCTGAGAAACAGCAAGCCGGGGTGGTGTGGGCTGGCCTCGAGCCCGCGGCGGACGGCTTGGGCCGCGCGGGCGTCGAATTCATCTCGCCGGTCGCGCAGATCGGCCTTCTTGGTCTCCGCAGCCGCCTGCAATTCCTGATGGGTCGCCTGGGCGGCCCCGCCGAAGGCATCGGCTTCCAGCATCAGCAGATCGGCCTTCAGCCTCTCCGAGCCCAGTTCCGGCCGCTGCAGAGCCAGCTTGAGAGCTTCGGCTGAACGCCCGGCAGTCAAAGCCTCGGCAATCCGGCTCACGAAACGCAGTTCCGGGTCGGCCGCGGCCGCCAGCTTCGCCAGGTCAGCGCGAATGCTTGCCGATGCCGCTGGTCTGAGCGCGGGCTCGGGCAGCGAGCCAAGGTAAAGGTGCTCCCACTGAAACCGGGCCAGCCCACGCTCCAGAACCACTTCCGGATCGTCCAGGACCGCCGCCTTGTCCAGGTCGGTCATCGCCGCGAGATACTCGCCCGCTCGCCGCAGCAGCTTGCCGCGCACCAACCGCAGCTCGGGATCGTCCGCGTGCTGCTTGATTGCGGCGTTGAGATCCTCAAGGAGATCGGACAGTCCGTCATGGTAGGTGCGAGCATCGGCGGCTGACGACAGGGTTTGCAGCTCCGATCGGCCCCGGGTCGCCAGGCGTTTCAGGTCGATGGCGGGAAGGCCCGGTGGCAGCCCCTTGACCCTGGGACCTGACGGGAAAGTGAGCCGGGCAGCCGCGAACCCGACAAGCAGAAAAACCGCTGCTGCTGCGGTGGCAATCGCCCAGGCATACCGCGGCCGCGGCCACGGCCACCGTCGCGGCGGCGGCGCGGGCAGCCCGGCCAGGAGTTCGATTTCGGGGGTGCCGAGCATTTTTCTGAGCATGAACGCCTGGATGTCGGTCGCCACGGCCTGGGCCGTCGGATAGCGCAGGTCGCGATCCTTGGCCATCATTCGCCGGCAAATAGCCGCGACCTCTTCGGGAACCTGCTCCTTGAGTTGACGCAGTGGAACGGGCTCCTCGTCGCTGATCTTCCGGAGCACGGCCATGGGGTTGGGACCGTCCGCCGCCGGCACACCTGCAAGCATCTCATACATGACAGCACCCAGCGAGTAGATGTCGGTCCGGAAATCGACCTCCCCATGCCCCAGCAGCACCTGCTCGGGAGACATGTATCGTGGCGTGCCCAGCAAGTCACCGCTGCGGCTCAACCCGCCGGGGTCCGTCGCCAGCCGGGCCAGCCCGAAATCGGTGAGCTTGGGCCGGCCTTCATGGTCGATCAGCACATTGGCCGGCTTGACGTCACGGTGGACGACGCCTTGCTCGTGGGCCGCCTCCAGCGCCTGGGCGAGGTGAAATATCACTCGCAACGTCGTTTCGAGCGTCAGGCGCGGGCTGCCGATGAGCCGGTCCAGCGACTGGCCCTCCACATTCTCCATCACCAGGTACGGCCGGTCGCCATCAAGGCCACAATCGAAAACCGGCACGATGTGGGGATGGGAAAAACGGGCCGCCGCCCGGGATTCGCGTTGAAACCGCTCGAGCGAGTCTGGATCGGCATGGCCCGCGGTGGAGAGCACCTTGACGGCCACCGTGCGGTCAAGGGCCAGGTCGCGACAGCGGTAAACCACCCCGAAAGCCCCGCTGCCCAGCCGGTCGATGACCTCATACTTGCCAATGTGCCGCGGCAATACGGTGAGTGCGCATGCGTCTTGCCGGGCGCCTCTCCCCATCGGGTTGTGTTGGGCGGGCACTGGGTCCATCACTTCGAACCGCCAGGTGTTGCGATCAAGGAGCAATGCGGGGGTGTACCGTTGTTCCAGCCAACACGTCGAACGAATAGCCTGGAAGAATTGCCCCGGACACGATGTAAGACCAACACCAACTAGCGTCAAAGCTACCAACTCGGGGCACCAGTTCACAGACCGAATTTCATCGGGACTCTCGTGGGGTGGTCACTGCCGGCCACAACCCAGCGTCAAGAGTTAGGTATGGTGTCCCCGGAACTCCTCGTGGTGTCCCCGGAACTCCTCGAGGCCTGGCTCACCTCCCAGTCCGTTCGCCGCCCCGACCGCGTCGCCGACCTCTTCGCCCCCGGCTTCCGCCTCGACGGTCTATGACGGCCGGGATTCGTTTCGGATCGGGAGCACTCGTCGGAACGCGAAGAACGGGTTACACCCGTCATCTCACGCCGTGGTGGTCGGCGAATCGTAAAAGAATAATTCGCGGGCGCTGTCCGTTCCGGGCCGGCAGGCTGATAAGAGGGTGGAGGCGACGAGCGGCGACCTTTCGTCGCGACGGTCAGGCCTCTTCCAAAACCCCTAGCACAGGAAGCCTCATCATGTTCGCTCGCATCTTTGGTCGCCCCACCGCGTTCCACACTTCCCGCCGAATCAAGCGGAATCCCGCCGTCGAGACCCTCGAGGGCCGGCAATTGATGTCTCTGGGCCCTGAGTTCTTGGTCAGCGTCCCCACCCCGGCCGCGCAGGTCCAGTCGGCCAACGCCAGCTCCACCAACGGCTCCTCGGTGGTCGTCTGGACCGACTTTTCCCACGGTGACGCCCAGATCTCGGGCCAGCTCTTCAACTCCCGGGGGGGCAAGGTCGGACGAGTGATGGACCTCGCCAGCGCGGCCGGCCTCAACGAGGAACAGCCGTCCGTCGCGATGGACGCCCACGGCGACTTCGTGGTGTCGTGGACCCAGTTCTTCCCCAACGGCCACAGCGACGTTCTGGCCCAGAAGTTCAACGCCGCCGGCGCGACGGTGGGCGGGGTCGTACCGGTCGCCGTCGGCACGTTCGCGCAAACGAACTCGAGCGTGGCGATGGATGCCAAGGGCGACTTCGTCGTGTCCTACACCCGCGACACGAACAACACCAACCCGAACATTTTCGCCAAGCTTTATAACACGAACGACCAGTTGCAGAACGTGGTCACCGTCGCCGGGGGCCTGGTGGACGCGAATCTGTCCAGCGTCGCCATGTCGCCGGACGGACGGTTCGACGTCGCCTACCAGCTTCAACTCAGCAACACGCAGGTCGTGGTGCTGGCCTCCCGCTACACGGCGTCCGGCGGCGTACTCCCGGGCCTGTTCGAGGCCAGCGGGACGCTGAACGTGTCGCCGAAGATCGCGATGGACAACCAGGGCAACGCGGTGATCGCCTACCAGACGTGGAACGGCAGCAACTGGGGCATCGCGGCCGATCGGCTCAGCAACACCGGCGTGGTCGGCAACGAGATCAACGTCGCGAGCACCTTCGCCAACGAGGACATCTCCCCGTCGGTCGCGCTGGAGGGGAACGCCGGGGCCTTCGTCGTGGCCTACGACAGCGACGCCATCGGCAACCTGGCCGCCGGGGTGAAAGTGTCCGAGGTGAACTCCTCGAACGTCGTGATCGACACCTTCAGCGCCGGCCAGTCGCGTTTCGCCCCGGCGATCAGCATCAACGCCCAGAACAAATTCCTGGTGACCTACAACGGCATTGCCGGAAATGACCAGTTCATCGCTGGCCGCCGCGGGCTGCTCTGATCGGTGCCCCGCTCCAGATTGTTGACGTTACGGGGGGGAGTTGACTCAGTCAATGTCCCCCCTGTCCTGACACTGACCGCTCCAGAGACCACTGCGGCAACGCCTTATCGAGCACTTCGTCGGCCGAGAGGAACCGTCGGAATGGGCCAGCCATCCGCGAAAAACATAGGGCGACTCGGAGGAGGGTCGGCCCGATCTCGTCGAAGACCTCGGAGTTCCGGGCCGGGTGGCCCCAGGGGATTGCTCCCCATACGCCAAACTTAAGGCACGTAGTCCACGGATAATTGGTGTCAGTTCTGTTTTCAACGAAAAACAGAACTGACACCAATTGTTTTCAGACCGAATTTCATCGGGACTCTCGTGGGGGGGGGGGCATTGCCCACCTTATGCTCATCTCGCTTACACGTTCTTGGGGCCGGGCTTCTGGCGTCTCAAGGTCCGGCCCAGATTCTGTTCGAGTAGCACCAGGAAGTTCTCGTCGCCGAGCGGCCGGCCGGTACGCTCGTGCGCGCGGAGGGCTTTCAACTCCTCTTTTCTGATGGCGCTGGTCAACAGACGGCGCCAGTTGGGGGCCATTTGCAAGAGCGGAGCGACTTGCACCAGGGCGTCATCACGCCCTCTCAGGTGAGCCGCCGCGCTGCTCCAGCGTTAACGGCTTGGTGCCTGGACCAATCCGGCGCGCACGGGGTTGAGCTCCACGTACCGCGCCGCGGTCGGGAGGTGGTCTTCATCCATGACGGACGAGGCGAAGCGGCCTTGCCACAGATGCCCTCGCCTGGAAGACGAACTGTCAACGTGCTCTCATTGCAAACACACGAAGCGCAAAGGATAATCGGGGACATGGA
>JBAUOX010000919.1:0-4632 GCA_049579985.1 Isosphaeraceae bacterium
GCCGAAGTCTTGGCCGCGGGATTGGAACTCACGGTCGAGTCCGGCACGACCACTGCGTCGCTCTCGGTGCCCTGGCCGCCACAGCCGAAGACAGAGGCCACCAAGGTGACTCCCAGGCTCAGGCCCAGGGTCGCCGGTTTGCGCATCCAGCTCGTCGTCATTGCAATTCTCCCGGTGTCTTCACTCAAATGCTTGTTATCAGGCAAATACGAGGGCCGGAAACGGAGCCGGCCTTCCTTCTTCTACGACTCCCAAAATCCGCGCGGTCCAGCGCGGAGCTCGCACGGGCGGAGGATCCTATCGTTGCTTACTCGGAAGCCCCGGTGGGCTTGGTGGCCGCGGTAGCAGCAGGCTGGGCCGCCGGGGCTTTGGCACCGGCCAACTGCTGCTCGACCACGTTGGTGTAGTTTAGCAAGGTATCACGGATTGCCCGGACCATCTCGATCGGCTGGTTCTCGAAACTCCTGGGCACTGGTAGCTGCGGTGCCCCGTGGGGCACCACGTTTTGCGGCATCGCGGTGTAAGGCACCAGCCGCTTGGGATTGGCGATCCACATCTCGAGGAAGCCGGGACGGAACCGCGTGGCGACCTGCCTCAGGTCGGGACCGTTGACGACCTGCTCGCCACCGGTCGGCTTGTACTGGCCGATCGCATGACACTGGATGCAGGGCGAGCCCTTGTTGGCCATCATCGACCAGCCGGCGCCCAGGTAGTCGGGATGAATCGTGTTACGCTCGGCGATATAACCCACCTGCTGCTGGGGAATCGTCTGGTAGGGGAACTCGGCGCCGTCCCGGGCCGCGAAGTAGTCGGCCAGGTCTTCCGTCTCGCGGGTAGGGGTGCCGATGGCCTTGCCATAGTGGAATCGCGGCATCCGGAGCTGGGCGGCCGGCCGCATCGCGTAGGGGTCCCGCAGGAAAAGGGCAAACCAAGGGGTCTGCACCTTGTTCCCCTCGCGGACCAAGGGAGGAGGCAGGCGGTTCCAGAAGGACTCGAAGCTGGTGCCGGTACGCTCCTGTGCGGTCGTCGAATACAGCCAGGCAAAGTCGCCGCCGACCGCGGGCGTCTTCTGCACTTTCGTCTGATCGAGAGTCACGTTGTCGCCCACGTTGAAGGTGTAACCCCGGATCGTGACCGGTTTCCAGAGCTGGACGGTCAGCTCATTCTCGAACAGGCCGATCGGCATGCCCTCGATCGCGACCGGCTTGCCGTCGTCCTGCTGCAAGGCCAGCTCGGATTCGATGTTGTCGGCATCGAGCTTCTTCTTGGGATCGTAGGTTAGCGTGGGGTACAGCTCGGTGAGGAAATCGTTATTGCGTGCCGTGTAAGACGACCTCACGTTGGACCTGAAGTCCGTGAAGGCGTCGGCCACTTTCGTTCCCTCGGAAAGAGAGAACTTGGGCATCTCCAGGACATGGCAGCCGGTGCAATTGTACCGAATGAGCACCTTGCCGCCCTTCGCCAGCGCGGTCTGGACCTCGTTGTAGTTGGCCTTGGCCAGGTACCTGTAGCCAACCTTCTCGCCCGTCAAGCCGAGGATAAAAGTCATCACCTCCTCGACGGCGGCCGGATCGTTGGCCCACGCGAACTGCGGCATCCGCAGCCGGTCGTCCCAGGTCTTGTACTTCTCCTTGTCCTTCAGGTAGTCGTAGCTGCGGGGACGGTGCAGCTTCTGGTACAGGAAGCCGATGCGGGTATCGTGTTCGATCTGCTCCTGATAGAAGCGGTCGGTCCCGTCGTGCTCGCCGCTGGCCTGCTGGGGTTGATCCTCCAGGTACTCCCTGATGTGGCCATAGTCCAGCCTGGTCGGGCTCTTGATGCCCCAGTCATTGAGCGGGGTGCCGATCGGCTTGGCGTTCTCGAAACCAGGGATCGAGTGGCAGCCAAAGCAACCCAGCCGCGAGATCGTCTTTTCTCCCAGGAAATAGAGCTTCTCATCGGTGCCGAGCTTGCCGACGAACTGGTCGACCTCGCTCAGCGAGACCGAGAGCATCTTGCCGTCCCGGTTCTTGTAACCTCCCTTGGTCACGTAGAGCTTGACCAGGTCGTTGAGGGCCGTGGCGACGCTCTCGTCCTCGATGGGCGGGACCTCGACCCGCACCGGCCAGTCGCCGGGAACCGAGATCAGCCAGGAGGCGATGTCGGCGGCGTCCTGGAAGGTGAACTGAAGCTTGGGCATCAGACTCTTGGGATGGTACTTCTCGGGGTTCTGGATCCAGTTGGACAGCCATTTCTGTCCCTTGTCGGGCTGGGATCGGAACTTGGCGGCGATATTGCCGAGGTTCGGGCCGTAATCGGCCTGAGCATAGGTCCGCACCGATTCGGGGAAGTTCTTGGGATCGTAGGTCGCGGCCGGGTCGGGCTTGTAGTCGGGATTGATCGACTTGCGGTCGGCCGGCTGGACGGAACCGGCTTCGTAGGGCCGATGCTGGTGACAGGCCAGGCATCCCTTCTGAAGAAAAAGCACCTTGCCTCGCTGGGCGTCGGTCTGCGCCGGGGGTGCGATGAAGCCTTCAGGCGGCGTGCTCCTGGCGAACAGGTAATGGGCGATCGCATGGATCTCGGCGTGGCTCTTGGGCAGGTCGTCCTTGCTATCGTTGTTGGTCAAGCCGTAAAACCGCGGCATCCGCGAATCGGGCCGGAAAGCGTGAGGGTTCTTGATCCACTTGAGTACCCAATCCTTCGTAACCTTGGATGCGACATGGCTGAGATTGGGGCCGACCGTGCGCTCGTCGGTCAGGTCGGGTCCGAACGACCCCTCGCCGCCGATGGTGTGGCACCCCGTGCAGCCATACTGCACGATCCGCTGGTAGCCGGCCTGGAGCTGCTTGGCCTGGGGGATGTCGGTGATCTGATGGTGGCACTTCACGCAGCTCGATTCGATGAACCGCTGCGGCAGCATGGGATAGTCCCAGTGATGGATCTCCTGCCAGCCGTACTTTTCTTTCCAGTGCTCTTCTTCCTTGAGGTCTGCTGGAGTATGCGAAGCAAACGTGAAATCAGTCCCCGAGCCCTGACCGCCGTGACAGATGGTGCAGCCGAAAGCGTTGATCGGATGCGGGCCGTTGCCGTCGAGGTAGAGCCCGGCGGTGACCACCCTCCCCTTGACATCAACCGAGGTCGCGCCCGAGGTCAGGAAGGGGTGGGCAGCGAAGACCTCGGGCATCGGCTTGCCGCTGGCGTCCTTGTCGTAACCCACCTTATCGATGCCCTGGTGGCAGGTGGTGCAGCGATCATAACGAGGCACGTCCTTGAAGTTGTAGTTGATCGTCAGATCGGGCAGGCTGATCTGCAGGATCTTGGTCGGTGGGGCGGCCATGTCGATCCCGGGCAGGCCGCGGAGCCAGGCCAGCAGGCCGAAGTACTGCGCTTCCTTCTGGTCGAGCAGCCGCTTGACCCGGTCGGCCTCGCGGGTCAGCTTCTCGCGATCCTTGACCAGGTTATCAACATAGCCTAGCAGCTTCTCCTTTTCTTTCTCCTTCTCATCGAGCTTGGCCTGGGATTCCTCGAGCTCGCGCGTCAGCACAAGGAGCTGCTGCTCGGCCTTGGCGACGGTGGTGTTCAGGTAAATGCGCGCCTCACGCTCCTCATCGCGCTCGACCATACCGTCGTACAGGCTGCGCAGGCTATCGAGCTCGGCCTTCTTGAACTTCCGCTCGGTGTCGAGCTTCTCGGTCTTCGCCTGCAGTCCCTTGAGCTCCTTGTCGAGCCGGTTCAGGTCGGCCGCGCGCTGGGCCGCCCCCTGCTCGGCCTCCTTGATCTTCTGGTCGAGGTCGTTGATCTTTTTGTCGACATCGCCTTTCCTTTTCTCGAGAGTCGCCTGCTCGAGGGCCTTGAGCTTCTCGCGTTCAACGACTTGGAATTCGCGCTGGACTTGCTTCCAAGGGCGTAAGTGGTCAGCCATGATCATCCAGATGATCGACAGTGTCATCGCGATCGACGAGATCGCGAAGATGACATGGAGCGCGGGCTGACGTCTGTAAGTTTCCTCGGATGCTGGCATGTTCGTCGGTCCTGTAATCTCGGTCGAATCGCCCCCGAAGCCGGCGGGCGGGGTCAAGGGGGCAGCCGGCTCAGAGTCTCCGGGCGGTCGCGCGCCACCACGATTATGTTAGATATTGAGGAAGTACTCGGGAATAGCCACCAGGTATTTCAGGTTGATTGTCCAGCGCAGTACCATCTTGATCGGCAGGCTGGCCATGAACAGGATCAGGATCGCCAGGGTCATGTAGCACAGAAAGCCGGCCTGCTCGGCGTATTTCTTGAAGAAGAGCCGCCTCATCAGTTCGGGGAGAATGGCAAAATAAAGCAGGCAGAGTATCAGGCCGGGGGCCTCGCGGACCAAGATCCAGGACGGTTTGGTCGTGCCCAGAAGCTGGATCCAGACGATGTCGGACAGGTTGACGTTGTTCAGCGGAATCAGCTTGTGCAGGTCCCAGTACTCGTAGGGGCCGAAGAAATTCCAGTTCGGGCCGCGCAGAAACGTGCCCAGCAGGATGAGCACCACCCAGAGCACGAGGAAACCATACTGGAACGTGATGTAGGCGAACTTGCGCCTGGAGATCGTGTAGTAGCCGTTGCCTTCCTTGTTGGTGTCAATGTAGGGAATGGCCATCAGCCCGACGATGATCA
>JBAUOX010000920.1:0-3228 GCA_049579985.1 Isosphaeraceae bacterium
AAGAAAGCCATTTTCGGTTCCAGACTCCGCCGATCCGACGCCGTCTGCTTCAGCCGGCGACGTGTAGTACTACAGCGCTGGATCGGTGCTCCTGACTCTTGGGCCGAGTCGGTAGGAACCGGGCTCACAAGCCTGAAGCGCAAGCGAAGGGTGATCGAAAATGCTTATCATCAATGCCCTTCGCTTGCGCTTCAGGCTTGTTGTAAGCGACTTCCCCGGCATCATTTGCATGCTCGACGGCGATTGATTCAGCGCTCTGGTATTAAGAGACACCGCCAATCCCGCATCGGCAATGAAACGGCCCTGGGGGGACGTCCATACGGTCAGCAACTGGCCCGGCCCGCCGATCATTCGTGCACGCCCGGCATTGCGATCAGAGGATCGCCGCCGGCGGCTGCCAGGCAGCGGAGCTGGGCCCAGCAGCCCAGAACCGCCAGCAGTGCCAGGTCGATGAACAGCAAGGGCGCGAAGATCGGCGCTCCGTAGACGAAGCGATCCCATGGGGAACCGGCCTGGTGGCTGAGGTTACCGCGGGCATGCAAGGCGAATCCAAGCAAGCCCACCACGATCTGGACGACCATCAAGGCCAGATTCATGGCCAGCAGCGCGGGGTTGTCGGGAACGGCGACCTGAGCGACCAGGAACCCGAAGGCGGCGGCGGCGGCGATCACTCCGATCCATTCCGACGGGTAGAAGAACCCGTTCTGAGCGTGGTCGGCCAGGCTGAGCACGAAGTTGCCCAAGAATCCTCCCGCCGCCAGCAGGATGACCCAGCGCGACCATTCCAGGCTGCGTGCATCGACCATGCGATCGAGGATGAGCAAGAGCCCCAAACCGGTGTAGGCCAGGGGCGCGGCGAAGGGCGCGGCGTAGACGAGGTTCTTGATGGTCTGCTCCTGAAAGAAGTCGCCGCGGAGATGCCAGAGCAGTCCGGCGATGCCGACTGCGATCGAGCCCCAGCCGACCGCCAGGCCGATCCCGCGGGCCAGCCTCTGCCGCCAACTGATCGCCCCGGTCCCTTCCCCACCCCTCAGCGCCGGTTCGGAGCCGCCCAGTGCAATCGCCAGCAGCAACAGGAACGTGGCCGCCACCGAGAAGAAGATGGGGATCCATTCGGCCCGGTGCTCGAAGGCGTTGACCGCGTGTGCCAGTGAGATGTCCACGGCAAGAAAAGCAATATTGGCGACGAGGAACCACTCGACCCAGAGTCGCGGGCTGGCCCACCACCGGTCACCGCGCAGCAGACGTGGCATGGACCTCGCCCCCCGGGTTCTGGTGCCCGCTGGCCGGCTTGGCTGCCGCGGGTTTCGCATCCTTCCGCAGATCGGCGGCCGATTTCTTGAGCTGGGCCAGCTTGGAGACGATTTCGTAGTAGCCGTGCCACTGGACAAAGTCGGCCCCACCCATGTAAGCGCCGTGCTTGGCGGTGCGGCCGCCGTAATGCCAGAGGTCGAAGTACAGGTACTCGATCGGCTCGTCAAACGGCTGCTCCGTCAGCAGCTTGTCCTCGTGGAGCTTCTCGACGATGTCCTTGGCCTCGGTGACGATCTTGTTGGTGGACCGCACCACGCTTTCGGCTTCGGTGTAAAACTGGAGTATCCTGGGGTTGGTGTGGCATTTCAGGCAGATCGCCTTCATGTTCCGCCGGCCGCTCTCGTAATTCGGCCTGCGGTCGGAAACCGCGGCGAAGAGGTAATAAGACAGACGCTCCGACGTGTTGTGCGTGGTCTTGACGTTGTCGGTACCGTCCCCTTCCAGTCCACTCAGGTGGCACGTGGCGCAGGTGGGTACGGGCATGTCGCTGGCTGTCAGCTTGTCGGGCCTGACGTCAAGGTTCATGGTGGCTCGCTGGGCGTTGAACAGCACACCGTGCTTCGACTCGTGATAGATCTCGAGCTGGGCGTGCTCGGGCCCCATGTGGCACTGGCCGCAGGTCTCCGGCAGCCGTGCCAGCGCCACCGAGGACACGTGGCGTGCGTGGCAGGCCGTGCAGGCGCCGATGGTGCCGTCCACGTTGGGGCGGCCGACGTCGTGACACTGGCGACAGCCCTTGTTGACCGCGGCCATTCCCTCGATCTTGGTCAGATCGTGGGCCGGCCGGTCCACGGCACCCTTGTGGATCTTCTCGGCAAAGGCGACCTGCTCGGCCGAGAAGTCCTGCTTGCCCGTCACCGCCGCCCACGCCGGCGCGGCGTGGCGGCTCTGGAGGTACTGCTGGTACTGGTCGGGATGACAGCCCAGGCAGTTGGCCGCGGAGAGCTTCCTGGCGATCGTGAAGCCTTTGTGGTCCATGGGCTCTTGCCCCTTGGACGGCTGATGGCAATCGAGGCAATTGACTCCGACGGCCCTGTGCCGGCTCATCTCGTACTCGTGCACGACCGCTGACGTCTCGTGGCGATGGCAATCGGCGCACTTACCAGTGGCCTTCACCAGGGCCGCGCTCTGGCGGTTGATCTCGATCCTCGGCCGCCTGGACTGAAGAATGAAGGCCGACACGATCAAGGCCGCGCTCAGCACGACGGCGATGAAGACACCCCGAAACGACATGACCCTCTCCTCGTCAATCCTCCAGAACCAAGGGCGGTTTTCGCTGAATCGGCCTCGAACACGCGGAAACCCCGGCGAAGACGGCTCGCTCATCTCGGCCGGACCCGGGCGTCCCGAGCTCGGGGTGCGGAAAGACTTCGCTGTCTGGCGGGTGGGTCGGCCCGTTTCAATCGGAACTTTGCGACCCTCGAGACTCAAAGCCTCGAAAAACCCAATGTAACGCACTTGCAACGGCTGGCCAAGAGCCGGGTCCGGGTTCACGTTCCGCTGCGAAGTTACGACCGCCACCGGTCCCGGTCGTCCCCGACTCCCGTAGCGGCCTCCCCGGCCATACTCGACCTCTGGAGCGTGTCGGCGATACGCAGCGCCGCCAGCAGGGCCGTTGGCGTCCGGGCCGACAGCGCCTCGCGCCGCACTTGCGGGTCACGGACCAGCCGCGCGATCGAGCCGAGGATCTGCACCTGGGCCCCGGCATCGTCCTGTGGCGTCAGGACCAGGAAAACCAGTCGCACCGGCTCGGCGTCGGGTGCGTCGAAGCCCAGACCCTGCCGGGACAACCCGGCCACGATCAGAGGGGCCTTCAGGTTCACCAGCCGGGCGTGCGGCACGGCGACCCCGTGGCCGATCCCGGTCCCCATCGCCGCCTCCCGCCGCACTTGCGGGTCACGGACCAGCCGCGCG
>JBAUOX010000921.1:0-2577 GCA_049579985.1 Isosphaeraceae bacterium
CATCAGGAGAGGCCCGGTCGGGGGATCGTGCCCGCGCGGCCCCCGCGCCTCCTGTCCGCCCCGACACCCGGACGTCGGCGGTGGTCACCGGCCGCGACGTGCGGGCCTCCGGAATGCCGGTCGAGACCGACGATCCGGTCAGCCCCGCCAAGAAGCGGCTGATCTACGCGCTGGGGACGATCGGTTACGACTTCGGCACCGAGTCCCGGCGCGACACGTTCAAGCAGCTCATGCCCCCCGTGGAGGTCGGGGGCACGACCGTCCCGGCGAACCCGTACGACCCCCGGCAGATGTCCGACTACCTGGCCCGGGACCCCTCGGAGGCGCGATCGCTGGTCTGGACGCTGCTCCAGGAGCAGACGCCGGTCTACGCCCTCAAGCCGGTCGGCTCGTTCGGCCACCAGATCTACGAGACGCTCCGCCTGCTGCTGGCCGGCCAGGTGGACACCTCGGGGAGCGGCGCCACCGTAGAGCGGGTGAGCGTGCCGGCGGAGCGGACCGAGCGGGCGATCCGGCTGTTCTCCGGGCAGGTGGTCCCGGTGGTGAAGCTGCGGGTCCCGCGGGGCCTCTACGGCTGGCAGGTCGACGACCTGATCGAGGACGCCCTGGCCGCGGCCGCCCCGGACCTGGGCGTTGACGAGGCGCCCCGGGTCCGCCACGCGTTGCGGGGCTTCCTGGACCGGGTCTACCACGACCTGAAGAACCCCGGGGACACCTCGAAGGACCGGGCCTTGAACTTCGCCGCCACCAACGCCTTCCAGGTCGCCGAGGCGTTCGCCCAGGCCGTCGCCGAGGGCCGGCAGCTCAAGAACATCGAGGTGGTCAAGAGCCCGGTCTGTCGCCTCTACAGCGACTGCTGGGACGTGAAGCTGAAGTTCTTCGACCCCGATCACGGCCAGCGGGCCAAGCGCGTCTGCCGGCTGACCGTCGACGTCAGCGACCTGATGCCCGTGACCCTGGGCGAGGTCCGCACGTGGATGACGCGGGATTAATCCGCAGTCCTGAAATTTTGTGCTTTCGCTCCGGATCTCAAATTTGCGATTTCAAAGCAACCGACCGGGTGCACGAAACTCCTGGCACCCGTAAATGTTGGGTCCGCCCCGGCCGGCACGGGGGCGGGCCTCGATCCGTGCCGGGGCCTTTCTCCAGAACCATTTCGGACGACTCCCATGTACTTCGATACGAGGATCTTCTTCGAGGGCCAGTTAGCGCGGGTCCGAACTTTCGACAAGCCGATCGGCCCTGGCGAGCTGGCGCAGATCATCGGGTACGACCGCGAGCATAAATCGGAGCCCCAAGCCGCCGCCGCGACGTCTGAACCTTTCAAGGCCGCCACCTCCACGAAAAGGAGCTTGTCATGACACCCAGTCCCGACCCGATGAATAGTTGGAGGACGGCCCTCCTTTTCGGCGGGAACAGCTACGTCGCGCTCACCAAACCGCTCCCGGCGATGCCGGCGGGCGTCACAATCGAATTCTGGGCGTTCGGCGCGGATGACCTCCCCCGGGCTGCCTCTCTCTTCGCATCCGGGAAGGACCACGACTCGCGAGTCCTGAACATTCACCTACCTTGGTCCGATAGCTGTATCTACTGGGACGCCGGTAGCGAAGGCAAGGAATTCGACCGGATTCAAAAGACGGCCGAGCCGGGCGAGTACAAGGGCTCCTGGACCCACTGGGCCTTCG
Organism: Isosphaeraceae bacterium; assembly: GCA_049579985.1. Classification (GTDB taxonomy): domain Bacteria; phylum Planctomycetota; class Planctomycetia; order Isosphaerales; family Isosphaeraceae; genus Aquisphaera. Next base: position 1,686 of record JBAUOX010000921.1, read on the forward strand.
TCAAGGATGCCGCCAAGGGGGAGATGACCATCTACCGTGGCAACGCCCTCTGGCACCGAGAAGCCGGGAAGTCCCGTCCCATCACCGACAGTCCGCAGGCCAATATCGGTGCGTTTGTGGGGGGTTCTCTTCAGTGGAGCGGCCGTCTCGCCGAGTTCCGAATCTGGGACAAGGCCCGGACCGCGGAGGAGATCGGCGCGGACTCGTCCCGACGCCTGACGGGAAAGGAGCCGGGCCTGGTCGGTTACTGGCCTCTCAGCCAGATCGATGCGAACGGGACGACGCCGGACCTGGCCGGCAACTGTCCCGGTGAGGTCCGGGGCGCCACGGTCGTACAGGACGAGACACTAGCCGCTGCGGTCGCGGCCACCGCGACGTCTGAACCCCTCAAGTCACCAGAACCATTTCGGACGACTCCCATGTACTTCGATACGAAGATCGTCTCGGTGTCGAGCGGCAAGGTCTTGACCGTCCCGGGCTCGACGACCCAGAACATCCCCCTCGTGCTCGACAACGACACCGGGGCCCCGAACCAGGTGTGGCGGTGGGTGAGCATCGATGACACCTGGTCCAAGGTCGTCTCCAAGGCGAGCGGGAACCTGCTGGACGCCCCGGACCCCTTGTCCGGCGACGCCCCCGTCATCGCCCTGGACGACGGGTCCACCGTGGTCGCCGTGATCCAGTGCGACGAGACCGGCAGCCCCAATCAACATTGGTCGAGGGACGTCATCAGTCCCTGCGTCTTCAAGCTTCGCGTGCGGTCGAGCCAGCGATACCTGGAGGCCACGAACTACCCGAGCGGGACCAATTCTGTCTTTCAAAGAGAGGCCAGCGATCGCCAGGACCAGCAATGGCACCTGGTCATGGTTGATCTGGGCGCGGAGCCCTTCAA
>JBAUOX010000922.1:0-6706 GCA_049579985.1 Isosphaeraceae bacterium
GCCACCGTGCAGGCAAAGGGTCTCGAGCTTCATGACATCGCCATCGATTCAACAGGAAAGGAAATAGATCTCGGGTCGGGGACCATCTGGATCGCCGACGCCATCGGATCTCAAAGCATGAATTAGAACCCACAACCCGGCCGGATTCCAGAGAAAACCGGTTCGTGCCCGGCAGCGGGCGCGGCACGGAAGGTTCAGGCAGAACTGGACTTGACGCTTGCATTTACCGATTTCGGTGATTATGTTTCGAAGATAACTCAATTTCGCTTTTTTCGAGATCACCTGGGGAACGACTGGAGCTAGGACATGCGTGAATCGATCATCAGTCTTGGCGTAATTCTGGCCTTCACACCGTGGGGCTGGGGGCAGGCGATCGACAGGCAGGTTCTGGACCAGATCCAGGACGCGACGGTCTTCGTCAAGCTCAAGGTCCCGCAAGTCGGCGAGGGTAGCGGCTCGGGTTTTGTCATCAAGACAACCGGCGACACGGTGCTGTTGATGACCAATCGCCATGTGGTCGTTCCCGAGGAAGGTGAGCTGCCCGAGGGAGCGAAGTTCGAGATCTCGGTGGTCTTTCGCAGCGGCACGCCCCAGCAACAAGAGTTACCCGCGCAGCTTCTGGCTCACGACGACCGAGAGGTCCGCGACCTGGCTGTGCTCGAGGTCCGGGGAGTGAAACTGCCGCCCCGTCCCATCCCGGCGAATCTGACCACCGCCGAGGCGGACTTCTACTTGACAATGCCGGTCTACGCTCTTGGCTTCCCTCGGGGCCGGTCGATTCAGGCCGTGGTCGGCAACATCAAGGACAACCCGGCAATCACCGTCAACCCGATGTCGATCAGCAGCTTGCGCAAAGACGAATCAAACCGCCTGGCGCGTGTGCAGCTCAACGGATCGGCCATCGAGGGAAATAGCGGCGGACCGCTCGTCGATGCCAAGGGTCGGCTGGTCGGCGTCATCGTCTCGCGGATCCGGGGCGAAGCGGTCGGCTTCGCGGTACCTCCCAGCGTGATCGCGCAGTTCCTCGACGGTGACATCGGCGGATACAAGGCCGAGCTCCAGGGGCTCCAGCCGGGCACGGCGACGGTGAAGCTCGAAGTCCGGCTGGTCGATCCGCTTCGCAACCTCACCGGCGTCACCCTGCGTTACGTCCGCCAGTCCGCAACCCCGGCGCCGGCCGCCCCTGATGATCGCGGGTCGTGGCCGCTGCTGGTCAACGGCACGAATGTGCCGCTGGTGATGTCCCCGGGAAGCGCGACGGCTCAGTTGAGCTTGCCGGTGGCCACGGCCGAGGATCGCAAGCTGATGATGCAGTTCGTGCTCACCCGAGCCACGGGGCGGATACTGGCCGGCAGACCCACCACGGTCGACATCCCCGAACGGCCGGGGATGATCGCCGGCCTGGTGACGGAACCGGACCGGCCTCGCACAGTTCCCAAGTGGTCGTGCGAGGTGAACGTTGCCGAGGGGGTCAAGATCAAGCATCACCCTGGCGGCTCGACGATCGAGCTGCCCGCGGGTGTGGCCATGGTCAACGCACCGCAGTTCAAGCTCTTCAATGCACCGAGCGCGCTGGTCCGGGTCGATGGGGAATTTGTCGCCATGGTCGAGATCTCCAATGAGTTCGACCCCGGCGGGACGGCCATCAGCACACCCACGGGGCGCCGATTCCCGATCACGTTTCAGGGAGCCGGCCTGCTGATCTGGCAGGACGAGAAGAACTTCATCCGGCTGGAACGTTGCAAGGGCTCCGACGGCGGCATCGGGTTGATTCACCGCGTCCTGGTCGAGATCTACAAGGATGGGCGCGCTGTAGGCATATTCTACTCCAAGGAAATCCCCGAGAAGCCCGTGATCCTGGCGGCGCACCGCAAGGGCACCACCATGCAGTTCATGTTCGCCGAGCCTCCGGCGCGCCTGACCGTCTTCAAGGAGCTGGCCCTGGATTTCAACCCGAGTATCCTGGTCGGAATCTCGGCTTCCAACCTCTCGAAGCAACCGCTGACGGCCAAGTTCGACAAGTTCAGCCTGCGGGGGTCCGGCGGCCAGGATGTGCCGGCCCAGCCGCTCGCCTTGACCCGGCTGGTCAACACCGGAACAGACCGTCGCAGCGACGGCACGCTGGTGCTGGAAGGCGCCGCGCTCAAGGTCCTCAAGACCACCGCGGGCACGGCCGAACCTCAGACCAACATGAATCAATACAAGGGCAAGTGGTCCGAGGATCGTCAGCTTGCCTGGCAACCACTGGACAAGGGGGAATCGCTCACGCTCGAGATCCCCGTGGATACCACCGGCAAGTTCGAGGTCAAGGCCAAGTTCACCATGGCGCCCGATTACGCCCAGATCCGTCTGGCCATGGATACCCGCCCCTTGTTGAATGGCAAGCCGATGGATTTCTACTACAGCGATGTTCGCCCCGCGCGGCTGCTCTCGCTGGGGACCCTCTCCCTCGACAAGGGGAAACACCGCTTGACGATCACAGTCCAGGACAAGAACCCGAAGTCCCGGGGCTATCGCGTCGGAATCGACGAGATTCAGCTCGTTCCAGTCAAGAAGTAAAGTCGGTCCGGAATGTGATCGGGACCAAAGGCTCAGGCAGGCTTCTCCACCTGGGCCCTTGGCCGGAAGCTGATCGGTTGCCCAGATTGCGTTCTCTGCTAATTTGTTCACGATGAGCCTACAGGCTCGAGAATTCCTGGTCTTCCGACCGCCTTGGGCAGCAGTGTCAGCTCGAACACCTCGTCGAGCGTCGAGACGGCATGAAAGACCAGGACGTCGCGAACGTCGGCGGGAAGGTCTTCCAGATCGCCCTCGTTCTGCTGGGGAAGGATGATGTGTTTGATGCCGGCACGGTGAGCCCCCAGGACCTTTTCCTTGAGGCCGCCGATCGGCAGCACGCGGCCCCTGAGGGTGATCTCACCGGTCATGGCCATGTCGCTGCGCACGGCCTGGCCCGACATGGCCGAGACGATTGCGGTCGCCATGGCCACGCCCGCGGATGGCCCATCCTTGGGAATCGCGCCGGCGGGAACGTGAATGTGGACCTCGATCGAACCGAGCTTATCGTCGGGAATGCCCAGGTCGTGGGCGTGAGTGGCCGCGTAGGTCAGCGCTGCGCGGGCCGATTCCTTCATCACATCGCCGAGCTGGCCGGTCAGGATCAGGGCGACGTTGCCAAGCCCGCCGGCCATGGTCAAGCCGTCGTCCTGGGGCGGTGGGCCATGGAGCCGGCGCACGGCGGCCTCGACGAACATGATGTCGCCGCCGGCCGGGGTGTAGTACATGCCCGTCGCCACGCCGACCTCGTTGATCTCGCCGGCATGCTCGGGATAAACCTTGGGCCGGCCCAGGAGCTCGCGCACAACCTCCGGCCCGAGCGTCAGTTCGATCGGCTCGCCGGCGGCCAGCTTGCGCGCCACCTTTCTAGCCACCGCGCCGATCTGCCGCTCGAGCTGGCGGACGCCGCTTTCCCGGGTGTACTGGCTGACGATGGCCGCCACCGCGGAATCGGTGAACTCGACTTGCCGATCGGCCAGCCCCGATTCCTCGAGCTGGCGAGGGATCAGGTACTTCTTGGCGATCTCGGCCTTTTCGCGCTCGGTATAGCCGGCGAATTCGACGACTTCCATGCGGTCCAGGAGCGGTCCGGGGATGTTTTGCAGAAAGTTTGCCGTGGCGATGAAGAGGACCTCACTGAGGTCGAAAGGCACGTTGAGATAATGATCGGTAAACGTGTCGTTCTGGGCCGGATCGAGCACCTCCAGGAGCGCACTGGCCGGATCGCCCTGGAACGAGACTCCCAGCTTGTCGACCTCGTCGAGCAGGAACACGGGGTTCTTGGTGCCGGCCTGTTTCATGCCCTGGATGATCCGGCCGGGCATCGCGCCGACGTAGGTGCGACGATGGCCGCGGATGTCGGCCTCATCACGAATGCCGCCCAGTGATGCCCGGACGTATTTCCGCCCCAGTGAGCGCGCGATGGACTTGGCAATCGAGGTCTTGCCCACCCCCGGCGGGCCGACGAAGAGGAGGATCGGGCCCCTGGCCATGGCCCGCGCCTTGACCTCGCGTGAATCGGTGATCGCTCGGTCCTCCTCCGGCGCGCTGGCCAGGGATGGGGTCGCGGTATCCCTGGCGGTCTTGAGCTTGGCGGCCGAGCATTCGCCGGACTTCTCGACTTCCTCGGCCAGTTGCCGGGCGCGAAGCTGCCGCACGGCCAGGAACTCGAGGACCCGGTCCTTGACGTCCTGCAGACCGTAATGGTCTTCATCCAGAATCTGGGCGGCGTGGTTCAGCTCGAGATGATCATCGGAGCGGGTGTTCCAGGGAAGCTCGGCGACCCACTCGAGATAGGTGCGGATGACCTGGGCCTCCATGGACTCCCGCCCGGCGCGTTCCAGGCGGCCGAGCTCGCGCTCCACCTCGACGCGTGCCTCCCTGGGAAGATCCAGCTTGTTGAGCTTCTCGCGAAGCTGGTTGATCTCGCGGTTCTGATCGTCATCCCCCAGTTCCTTCTGGATCGCCCTCATCTGCTCGCGGAGGAACATCTCGCGCTGCCGCTCACCCAGCTCTTCCTGGACCTGAGACTTGATCTCGGCCTGCGCCTCCAGCATCCCGATCTGTCTCTGGACATGGATCAAGACCCGCCGCAGCCGTTCCTCGACGCCCAGGGTTTCGAGCAGGGCCTGCTTGTCGCTGACCGGCAGCTCAACGTAGCCGGCGACCAGGTCCGCGAACCGGCCCGGGTCGGTGACCGAATCCAGGATCTGGTGCAGCATCTCCTCGGGCAGGCCCTTCCGCTCGCCCAGTTCCCTGGCCCGCTCGCGGGTTTCCTTGTACAGGGCGGCGAAGGCGGGATCGTTCTCGTTGATGGGCTTCATCTCCTCGATCGGCAGGGTATCGACCGTCAGAGAATCCTCGACGCTGTGATAGTGCAGGGCCGTGGCGCGAACCTCACCCTGGAGTAGGAGCTGCACGCCGCCCAGTCCCCGCTGCACTTGGCCGATCCTGCCAATCACCCCCATCGTGTAGAGCTGTTCGGGGGCCGGCTCGTCCACGTTCTCGCGCTGCGCCACCGTGAAGATCAGGTGGTCTCCCTTGAGCGCCGTCTCGATCGCCCGCAGCGTCCCCGGACGCCCGACTCCGATCGGCACCGTGAGGCCGGGGAAGATGACCGTTCCCCGGAGCGGCAGAACCGGCAGAGTTCGACGTTCCGCCATAGATGACCCTCCCTTCTTGGTAGCACCATTAGGAACACCGCGCCCGCTCGTATCAAGGGGCTCGAGCGACATCCCCGCCGTCGGATGAAGATCGGCTCAGGATTCAAACAGCCGGCCCTTGCCGATCAGCACGCGATTGTGATTCCTTTTCCAGTCCCCAAGAGCTTCACTTCATCGGATGTTTCTGGAAAAACTCCCACATGAGGTCGTTGGCCGAGATCGCCCGTGTGCTCTTTCCCAGGAATCTTAACCGAGGGTCCCGGCCGGGCCAGGTGTGACCGCCTCCCTCGATGGTGTAGAGAATCACTTCCGAGCCTTCCTTGCCGGGCCCATACCACTTCCGCCGAACGCTTGTGCCGTCGTCCTCGAGATTCTGCAAATCGGCGACCACCGGCGTTTCCGGGCAGCCGTCCGCCTTCACCCAGACCCGGACCGTCTCGTCGACCGAGAGGAACTTCAGGTTCTTCGGGATTCGCTCATCGGGGCCGCCGAAGAGCACCAACCCATCCTTGGTCCCGTGGAAGTGGAGTACCGAAACGGGTCGTTCCGGCTGACAGTTCTGGATCGCCATGGTCCCGGCAATCGGGGCAATGGCGGCAATCCGGTCCGAGAGCTCGGCGGCGAGGCGGTAGCACATCATCGCTCCGTTCGACATACCGGTGGCGAAAACCCTCTTGGGATCTACGTTTACGACCGTGGATAAGTCGTCGAGCAACTTGGCCGTGTAGCCGACGTCATCGGAGACTCGCCCCCGGACGCCCCCGGCATCCCAGAACAAGAAGACCGGCGTGCTGCCGGTGCCGTTGGCGTAAACGACGATGAAGCCGCTCCGATCCGCCTTCTCGCTCAGGCCGCAGAATCGGGCCATCATGGCCCCGTTCATCATCGCCGAGTGAAAGACCAGAACGACCGGTGACGGTCTCCGGGAATTGCACGAAGGCGGGATATGAACCGAGTACGAGCGAATCTGATCAACGACCCGCAATTCCCGAACGTGGTCTCCGGGAGGCAGCATGTGGGCCGTCAAAGCTGACAGGCTCAGCAAGACAAGAGCGGCGGAATTCATCGAATGCCTCGAACGAGCTTTCTGGTTGGATGATCCTGGGAGATCAGACAATACTAATCCTCATCAATGTGGTCTGACGATTGGTAAGCCCTTCTCATGAAACAGATTTCATCGCGGTTGACCGCCATCTCCGTTCCCTCGCTCACACGATTCGTTTTCGGCACCCTCTTACTTTATACACAATTCGGGAAGCCTGCTTGGCGCGGTGACCAGACACTCGCCGCACTTTGAGTTTAGAATCGCAGAGCTTCCAAGCAAGATAGTGGTGAGTAGCGAGTGGCGGTGGGCTTTCCTGGAAGTCACCGATCCGTATGATGATGTGGCGGAGACGATTCGCGCCATCGCCGGCCCGCAAACCGCCAGCGCGGGGACTTGACCATGGCCACCTTATTCAGAACAATCGCCCGGCACGGGATCACCC
>JBAUOX010000923.1:0-10688 GCA_049579985.1 Isosphaeraceae bacterium
ATGGTGGGGAGTTCCTTCTCCTTGAGGGCTATGAACCGCTGGGCGTCCTCGATGAGTCTTGATGCAATCGTGGGAGAGACGGGCTCCGGCCGCGAGTAGTCCGCAACCAAGTCTTTGTAGTAGTTGATCCGTTGCTTCATCCGGGCTCTCCTTCTGAAAGCGTTGGACATAAGAATATAACTTGCTCATAGTCTCTTGCGACGGAAATCCCAAGCCCGTCCGGGCCCTCTGCACGATCCCCACATTGCTCTTGCCCGAGTGTGCAAGCCTTCAATCAACTGACCGGCGGTTTCCTCGAGAAGCATATTCTCAGGTCAGGGTCGCCCTCATGAATTGAATAGCTAACCATAACACAAAACATGCTTACAGAAGTCAATCAAAAAAAGGGGAAGAACCCCGAAGAACTTTGAAGACTTTTCGGTGATCTCCACCCAACAGTACTGCCGGTGAAGTTCGAACCAGCATCGGATTGACCGGAGTACCTTCGCGCGCCTCGAAGTGCCGGGACCGGACGCTGGTGTAGTTCGCGCACATGATCACTGCGTCGTACCGGCTCGGATCCGTCCTCGTCAGATCGATGTCGACGTCCATCCGCTCCAGCTTCTTCTGGGTTTCCTCGAGAGTTGCCGAGGGAGTGTCGACGTCGCTCACGAAGGTCTGCTTGGGCTGGCCCCAGAGCCGGGCGATGAAGTGGACCTCCGCCCCGAGTGCGGCGAATTGCTCCCGGTAGGCGCGAATTTCATGGGGGATGTACTCGCTCTCCACCAGGACCGCGACCTTCTTACCCGCCAGTGGTGCGCTGCTCATTGAGTATCACCTTGCCTGAAAGCCGTGTTCGAAGTAAATGATAGCGGGACCTCAAACTGCCGATGCTGCGCACAAATCGAAGCCGTGACGGTCTTGTTGATGTGGAACCGCTCGATCCTTTGAGATGCCTCGGTGTTCTCGGATATCTCAGACGGCTTTCACTGATCTGCTAAAACCTCCGGTAAAAGGCTCACGGACGGGGAGGGGAGGCTTCGTTAAGCGAATCTTGTGAATGACCAGGTATTATGAAACGTGATGGCCAGGGCGGTGTCAACCAAAAAAAAGATTAATCTCGCGGTTTTTTTGAGACTGTAGCATCGCTACCGGGGCCGATTCGAAGATCGCTCGGCAGGAACAGGGAGAATCGACTTGGGACCCGCTCAACGCCTCCGAGTTGGCCCCCAACTCGGCGAACGGCTTGATCCCAAGCCTAATTGCGTGGGCCAAGTCCCAACCGCCCGGCAACGTTGCTATAGTCTCAGTCGATTTCGAGAACGATTTTGAAGCCAAGGTCCGTGAATCCCGTAAACTCTTCCTAGCCTGGCCGGGTGGCCGGCCCACGTCGGCGTAGGCCTGTTCGATGCCCATCGTCCAGTCACCGGGCCCGCCCGATTCGGGGGAACCGCCTAGGGGCCATCACTGAATGGCATTGACTTATCAACGCAATGTCCGATAGCTGTGAGAGCTGTGACCAACTGAACGGGTGAGGGTCCTCCTTCGTACAGGTGGTTAGATCAATCCACCTCGGCCGCATCAGACAAGATGTGGCCACTCTGCTCGACAAGGAGGCCATCAACACCGCCTGTCGGGACGAGAAGTATTCCCGGAAGGATCGATTGCTCGACCCGACCAACACGATGCATTCGTTCATGCTTCAGGTCCTCAATGCGAGGGAGCGCGGCTTCTTTTGTCAAAATATATTTGACTATAATTATATAAAAGCGGAAGTGGTAGAAGAGTAAAGTGGATCAAGGGGAAGTCCTGGAGGGGCGGAAACCGATGAAGATGTCCCGGTACGACGGGGCAAAGCCGCGACGGATCGCCGAGCGCAGAAACGGCGGAATATAGAAGAACGTCCCGCCCCGAATGAGACGAGGGTTTGTTTCTCTAATGAGTTCATAGATTGTTATATTATCATCAATATTCCCACCTTTGTCGGGCGGGTAGGCCTCATACCGGCCGTTGCACCACTCATACACGTTACCTAGCATGTCGAACAACCCAAGATCGTTTGGCAGCAGGCTGCCGCACGGCTGAGCCCACTCACCAGGAATGTTGGTCAGATACCAGGCATACTGCCCGAGCAGTTCCTTCGAGAAACCATAATATCGGCTGGTTATCGCCCCCGCCCGGCACGCGTATTCCCATTCAGCCTCGGTAGGCAACCGATAGCCCGTCCGCTGCAAGGCATCGGCCCGGATCTTCATCCCATGCGCATACTGGCCCTTGTCGTTCGGCTCGTAACACTCGGGCAGGTTCTCCTTGCGGCTCAGCCAGTTGCAGTAGGCAGCGGCAGCATACCAGAGAACGCCGATCATCGGACCACCCTGCTTGGGACTGCTGTATTGATCCAAAAGGTTTTGGGGGGTGCCGTATTGCTCATGTTTAGGGTCGGCCTGCACAAACTGCTGGAACTGCTCGACTGTCACCTCGTTGGCAGCGATGAAGAGCCGGCGGGGAATGGTCCGGCGGTGAAGCGTCTCATCCAGTGAACGATGTGGCTCATTCGGCGGCGAGCCCATGTGGAACTCGACCGGGCCGTCGATCAGGGCAAACGTTTGACCCTGACTGTTCACGAACCAGCGGTGCTCGCCCCGGTCCTTCAGTTTCATCAACTGAGCAGCCACCTCCTTCAGCTTGTCTTGCTGCCCCCACTGCCGTAGTGTCCATTCCGCCGCCCCGTGGATGCCGCTGTCGGAGTCGTTGCGGAAGAGGTCGAGCAGTTTGCCGATCAATGGCTCCCGCTCGCCGGGAGACAGCCCTTCCGTCCCGTATGTCCCGAGCGCCAGGATCAACGCCCGCCGCTGCGAGGTCTCGGGATGGAACAGCACGGCGTCCATGAACTGTTGCCCCTGGACGTGCGTGGGATTGGCGTTGGGGTCGATCCGGTCGAGTTCGGCGGCGAGGATCTTGGGGTCGGCTCCGAGAAGGTGGAGCCAGTTGACGATGAAACTCTTCAGTCGGGGGTCGGCACTGTGGCGCAGCAAGGGTATGATCTCAACCGTTTTCGCCATGCGAAGCAGGGTGATTGCGGCCCGAGCTTGACGTTCCGCCAGGCGATCCTTAACCATCTCTGAGTTGTCGCTGTCAGGTATCGTTTCCTTCTTGGCGATCTTCGCCCGGAGGAACTGTAGAGTCTTTGCCTCTTGCCGCTGGGCGATGAGGAAGAAATCGGCATACGCCGTGGGGTCGGCGTCCATCAGGAGGTTGGTGATCAGATCCAGATCGTCGCTGGCGTAGTCGGTCAGGATGTCGGTCGCCTGCGCCCGGTCGGATTCGGAACGATTCCTATCCCGGAAGATCGTAGCGAGCGGGGCCGTCAGCTTGCCACGCACGGGACGCAGGGCTTCGATCCAGGGCCGGAGCAAGAGGGAATTGACCGATACCAAAGCCTGAGCCACTTTGCCGCCCACTGATTCCCACTTGGCGTCATCCGGGGCGTAGCTTGCCAGGGCGCTGGCGGCTGGAAGTAAACCGGCATCGCCCGGTTTCGCTGTCTCCAGCACGGTCCAGAGTTTCGGTGTCAGGGTGGATTGGTGGGTTTTCAGGGCATCACGTAGGACCGGGAGTTCGTTTTCCGTGGCGGAAAGCAGACGGTTGAAGAGGAAATCGACCTGATCGGCATCAACTGGTAGGAGGGCGAGGCTGGCGTGGAGCTTCTTGGGGGACGTATCCGCCGCTTCCTCCACGGTCTTTTTCAATTCGGGATCGGCCCAGCGGCGATACTCGGATTCGGATATTGAACGAACGATCTCCGGCACCTGCGCCGTGTCGGCATCGAGGAGGCGCTGCACCAGCCCCTGGGCCTGCGTCTCCTGATTTTCCTCGCCAATTCGAATACTGATGCTTAGACCTGAGATCCCCAGTCCGGCGAGGACGAGCACCGTCGCCAACGTCCTCAGACCACACACCCACCCCGCCCGCTTCATCATCCGCCGCTGCGAATCGGTCCAGTCCTTCTTCTTCGTCAGTAGCCTGATGTTTGTCCACTCCAGCAACGACGGTAGTTGACGGTTCTCGGGCTTGGCATTCCAGAGCGAGGCGCGGTCCACAAGTTGTAATTCCGCCCGTCCCCTTCGGGTTTCCTGCTGCTTGCGGGTCAGCCACACCCGGATCGACGGCACGAGGTAGTCGTGGGTGAGTAGAAAGAACTTCTCGCCCACTTGGGTCTTGGTCTGACCGTCACTTTCCGATACTTCCGGCTCGATTGGGCTGATCAACCTCAGTTCGTTGTCGAGGATTCGCAGTAGATCGTCGAACTCGTTCGGGCGGGAACCATAGCTGGAGGCTTCCAGGAGTTCCCTGTGCGACCGCATGTTTCCTTTGATGTTGGACCCGGCCTCGGGCAGCAGTGCCCTCAAGACGGCTTGAGCGGCCTTCTGGTGGATGCGATACGACGGCGGGGCCGTCCGGGCGCTGAAGGTCTCCTCCAGGAACGTGACCCCGACCCCTTCCGCCCCGCCGACCTGCTTGAAGGTCTCGGGAATCCAAGGCTTCCCCTCGAGCATCTCGGCGAACAACGCCAGTCGAACCGAGATCACCCTGCCTTCCTGGGACAGCCCATCGATCGTTCGATCCAGAAATTCGTTCTGTGCGCCGGTCATCTCCTCGGGATTGTCCGGCAACATCCCGTAGCCACGTCCGAACGCAATCAGCACCTTGCGGGCGTGCTGGAGATCGAAGAGGTCGACGACAGCGAAGTTCTGATCTTGATTCTGTCTGACCCCGATGACCGCCATGAAGCGGTGCAAGGCCATCGAATAATCATCCCGAACCAGGATGATCGCCTGGACTCTTCCCCCGTCGCACTCAGCTAAAGCCTTGGCGAGTTCCGTCCCCGGTTCGGCTCCTTTCGCTTGATACCACTGCTCGAACTGGTCGATCACGAGCAAGATCTTGTTTGATCCCTCCCGGATTTTCTCCCTCGCAGCGACCAGAGCGGTGCGGAGATCGAGGTCGGCGGGCAGGTCGGGGTACTGCTTCCGCAATCCTCTGAGCAGTCGGGCTTCAGTCTCCTCGCCGGTCGCCTCGATGTAGATGGAGATGATGGGCTTGGAAAGACGAGGGAGCAAACCGGCTTTGACCAGGGACGACTTGCCGCAGCCGCTCGGGCCGAAGATGTAGCCCACCCGGAAGGTCTTGTCCGGGTCCATCTCTTCGATCCGAAGCTTCCAGAAGTGGATGGATTCGGGGAGCCCGTCGCCACGGCAAGGACCGGGAAGCAATTCGAGGAAGAAGTCTTTGTCCTCGGCATCGAATGACCGAAGGCCCTTCGGCACGATCTTGAGTGGGCTCTCGGCTCTCTCGTCCGCGTCACCGATGATGACCTGCGACCGTCTGAGTTCCTGTCTGCCTTTCGCCGTGATATAGGCGCTGTGACCACCCACCCCGACGGACCGCTCAACGCACTCTTTCCCTTCGAGAGTCTCCAGACAGTCTCGGACCTCTTCGATGGACAGACAGGCGATCTCAGCGATTTTGGAGTCTTCGACGTAACCGGCCTGGGCCTTACCCTGCTCACGCACAATAGCATGCAGCAGCTTGCGTTCAGAGCCCTCTAACGCCATCGAACAACTCCCAGCCTGACTCGGCTAATCTCTTTGGACCGACCACCACTTCGATTATCATGTATGGGCAACTGATGGCTCAGTTTACCTCATCCAGATCATCAATCAAACGAGAATCGAACATGAAACTCGAAGGCCGCGAGCGGCTGGTCCTCAAGTCCCTCGCTGATCTGCAAGGACTATCAACCGGGTACGTGGACGACGCCCGCCTCGCTGTCGCAACCAAGATGCTCGTTGAGGACGTGAGGGACTGGCTGGAGACTCTCGAAGGTAAGGCGTTCCAAGTCCTCACCAGACCGCCCTCGGCTCGAACGGATGAATCGAGGGCCGATGCGCCCTCTCGGACCGGGGACGGGGAGCGGGGAGAGAGAAAGGGACATCACTGATTGATGAATCTACGAACGCATGACGGCCTGGCTTCGATCATCATCTCCTGCTGGAACCAGCTCGGGTTCTTTCGCTTCTGTCTGCCCGCTGATGCGGCACCCGATGGCCTCCGCGTCATCCCGGAGGGTCTCACGAGATCCGCCAGTCCCGCTCCGAATAACGTGCCTTGCCTTGGCCACGCACTCTCGACCGGGATAGATAGGGGGTGGAGCGCTAGCAGCCTCGCTTTCGCAATTGACCTCCTGGCCGCTGCGCCTTACCATCCCGGCCTCGGGGATCGGGAGCCCCAATTGGCGGCTCGATCGAGGGAGGTCATGGATGCAAGTGATACTGGGCTTACTGATGGCGGCTCTGGGCGGAGTCGACGAAGCGCCCGACTCGAACGCCGCACCGAAGGCCGTGGTCTCGCGGGCTGGAGTGCCGGCAACGATGGGCGGGCCCATGGTCGCCTTCGAGATTCGCGACATCCGGGTGTCCAGCCCTGAATGGCGGGGAAAGCTCATCTTGCGAATGCAGCCGGTCACCCGCCAGGAAGGGACTGCCGTCTGGTCGCTCGATCCGGCAGGCTTCAGGGAGCTGCTCGAGCTTTGCCTGGCCGATACCAGGAACATCGTCCTCCAGGCGCCGAAGATGACCGCCCGCGTCGGCGATCCGGCGCGGATGACGAGCGAAGAGACGGTCCAGTATGTCGCCTCCCTGAAACGCGTGGCCGACGGACCTCCCAACCAGTCGACCAAGCTGGTGTTCGAGCCCCAGTTGGACAAGGTTCACAACGGTGTCCGCGTCAATGTCCTCTCCAGCCAGCTCAAGGGCCAAAACCTGTTCGCCCGGGTCGTGATCGACGAGAACCGGCTGGTGGCCATTCACACGGTCAAGTACACCGAGGCCGTCCAGCCGAAGCCCGGTGTTGATCCTGAAGTTTACAGGGCTTCTTTTCTGGACCGGCTCAATCCGAACCACGGACCTCACGCGGCCGCCATCAACGCCACGTTCCAGGTGCCCGAGGTGGACAGCCGGCGGGTCGAGGGAGAATGGCTGATACCCAGCGATGGGGCACTGCTGGTCAGTCTCGGGCCGCGAGCCCTGCACGAGAGGGGCTTTCAAAAGGGGTACGAGGAGCATCTGATCGCCATCACCGCGCGCCCGCTTGCCGAGCGGGCACAGTCCCCCGTTCCACGGCCCGCGACAGCAGGCTCTCCGAAGCCCCGCTGAATTTGCCGCGTCGGAGGGATATAATCTCAAACTCTGGCGTCCATGATCGCGCTTCGACCCGGTTGTTTGAGCATCCCTTCGCATGCGGCAATACCTCGACCTGCTGCGCGACGTCCGCACCCACGGCGTGAGGAAGCCGACCCGCGCCGTGCTGCGCTCGACGGGAGAGAAGATTGCGGCCATCAGCGTCTTCGGCAGGCAGATCCGATTTGACCTTGGCCAGGGATTCCCGCTCGTCACGACCAAGCGCCTATCGTTCAGTGCCATCGTTCACGAGCTGATCCGGTTCCTCCGGGGCTCGACGAATATCGCCTATCTTAAGGAACACGGGATCACGATCTGGGACGAGTGGGCCAACGCGGAGGGGGAGCTGGGTCCGGTCTACGGCAAGCAGTGGCGTTCGTGGCGAGCACCCGATGGCCAGGCGATCGACCAGATCGCAAACCTGGTCGCGGGGATCAAGGCGGTCAAGGACGATCCCGCCGCGCCCTACGGCCGGCGCCTGATCGTCTCGGCATGGAACCCGGCCGACATCGCCGACATGGCTCTGCCTCCCTGCCACACGCTCTTCCAGTTCAACGTGACCGAGGGAAAGCTGTCGTGCCAACTCTACCAGCGTTCGGCCGACCTGTTCCTGGGCGTTCCGTTCAACATTGCCAGCTACGCCCTGCTCACCGTTCTCGTGGCCCACGTCACGGGCCTGGCCGCCGGGGAGTTCATTCATACCTTCGGTGACGCGCACATCTACGCCAACCATCTTCACCAGGTCGCCGCACAGCTCGAGCGTGAGCCGTTGCCGCTTCCCCACCTCGAGATCGATCCGGCGGTGAGCGACCTGGCGCGGATCGAGCGCGCGCAGATCAGGCTTGCCGGCTATCGCTCCCACCCCGCGCTGGCTGGCGAGGTAGCCGTCTAGGAGAGCCCCGTCCCGTGGAGCTGGCGCTGATCGTCGCGATGAGTCGAGATGGCCTGATCGGCCGCGAGGGGGCCCTGCCCTGGAGGTTGCCGCGCGACCTGAAGCACTTCCGCCGGCTCACCTGGGGCAAGCCGATCATCATGGGCCGCAGGACGCACGAGGCGCTCGGGCGGCCGCTGCCGGGGCGAACCAACATCGTGCTGACGCGACAGGCCGAGGTTCTCGCCAAGGGTTGCCTGATCGCCCGCGACCGCACGCAGGCGCTCGCGCTGGCGCAGGCAACCGGCAGTCCGGAAGCGTTGATCATCGGCGGCAGCCAGGTGTATGAGGCATTCCTGCCCCTCGAGCCGACCATCCACCTCACCCTGGTCGAGGGGGCCTTCACGGGAGACATCTTCTTCCCGGCGGCGGTGCTCGACTCTCCGGAGTGGGAAGTCCTCCACGAAGAACAATGGCCGGCCGACGCCGAGAACCCGCACGACGCGAGCTACCTGGTCCTGAGGCCCAAAGGGGGACGGACCGGGTGAGCGCGCGATCGGTGGCCGGGATCCCGGTCATTGGCCGGCTCTATCCGTTACGCAGTCTTGCCAACGGTACTACTGGTGCCGCCGCTGCCGCCGCTGCCGCTCAGAGCCTGGAGGATGGCTGCTCCCTTGGGAGAGCCCAGGCCGGTGCACGGGTCCCAGCCGGGGCCGGCATTGTAATCGGTGTTGCTGCCGGACTTAATGTCGTTGAAGGCCTGCGGGTTCTGGTACAGGATCGTGTTGATGAACCCGGCGTGGTGGCCCAGCTTCTGATCCCTTCAGAACGGAAGGGACGCGGTACTGCCAAAGCTGGGCCGAGAAAGCTGTCGATGTTGAGGGCGAGGCATTATAATGGAAACGAAAAGATCTGTCGCCCGGGTGGGAAAGGAGGGTAGGAGTGGAAGTCTTCACCGTGACCAAGCCTGGAGGCACCAAGGACCACGAGTTCGAGGAGTTTACGCGACTGCTTGAGGATATCGGTGTCGATGTGGCAAACGTCCCGAGAGTTCCCGAGCCAGGTACAGGTAGGCGCTGGCTTTACACATGGCGACGGAAGGAGGAGGCGGAGGGGTTTGCCCGCGAGTTGAAGAATCGCACACGGGACGGCACCTGGCACGTCTACGAATTCAAGACCGAGGATGAATCTCGAGGACCTGTCGCCCCATTGGACATCTACCAGGTTCGCGCTGGCGAAGGACGGGGATACATGTATTATCTCACCCCCGCGAGCCTCGAGCGCATAATCCGCGCATACCCCCACTCAAAGCTCTATCCGAGCGTCACTATCTCGGAAGCGGATCTCGACAACATTAGAAAGCAGCACGGGGATATCTGGTGGAACCAGGTGTGCATCTTGTTGACCGGGCTCTCCAAGACCCAGGTTCGTTCGCTCGGTGGCTATCGCGTCATCCTCCCGGACGGTGAAATCGGGTACGAGGAGTTACCCGAAATCCCGGCCTAAAGATAAGTCCTGAGATGTACTACCCCATCGAGCATGGGCCGCTCTTCCGCGTCGCGTCGTTCAGCTCTGGAAATATGTGGCCGGACCCCGTCATGGGTTATGGCGCCTATTACGTCCCCAGAGAGGGCAGCCGCTACAGCGGCCCGCATCAACTGACATTGTATTGCGCCGAAGACCCCCTGGTTGCAGTCACGGAGGGCGCGTTTTACCAGGCGCTTAAATGGCAGCACGACATCGCGTCATTCCTGATGAAGGCAGTCACTTATCCCCTGAGGTCCGAGCATCTTCTATGGGCTTTTCGGATCGACCCGCGTCCCGCCGTCATTGACATGGAGAGTGCGCTCGCCAGCAACCATTTCGGTTATTCGCCGCATCTGTTGCTGAACCCGATCCGGGCTTATAGCGGCACGCAAAAGGTGGCGGATGATGTGCGCACCTATACGCCGCCCTCTGGGTCTGGTCTACGGAATCCGGAGGGCATGAAGGTCCCCTCCGTCCGCACGCCCTTTGTGAGGGGATTCCAGCCGCACCACCTCTCTCTGTTCGTCAATATCACGCCAGGCTCCGTACCCTACAATCAACGGGCACAGCTTGTGGCTAAAATGAAGATAGAGTTCGACTTCCTTACCCATTCGCCGCCCAACCCCGTCGCCTATCAGAGCCCTCGCATCAACTGGTCTGCGCCGAGATTTCGGGTAAGCTCCATTGCCGGCCAGCCGGTCCTTTCTCCTATCCCTGCCTACCCCGGGCGGCCTCATGCACGGGCTTATGCACTGAACCGGTGGCATCGGATTGAAATCGCGTTCTGATCAGGGTACTGCGGAGATAACCAAGGGCGCGAAAGGCAGGCGGCTCTGGCACCATGAGCGTCCTCACCAGGCGTCCCAGACGGATGGCCTCGGCGCAGAGATCGATCCTTACGAGCGTTTCGCCCCGGGTGGCCGAATAGCCTTCGTTGAAGACGAGATAAAGCACCGTCAGCACGGCATCGAGGCGCGCGGGCATGTCGCGCGTATCGGGCACGGAATACGGGATGCCGGCATCGCGGATCTTCCGCTTGGCACGCACCAGGCGCTGGGCCATCGTCGCTGGCG
>JBAUOX010000924.1:0-1908 GCA_049579985.1 Isosphaeraceae bacterium
GATACTTGTTTATTAACGCACCAGCCCCGCATGTTTTCGGTGACAATTCACAAAGGCGTACGGCACATGGACGATCCAGAACTGAAACGTTTTGATTTTCTCAGCCGAGGGCCATGCGTGCCCACCCAATATGTCGAGGACTACTACGGACTGCCTTGGCCCCTGCCGGGCGATCTTCGCCAGGTTTTTGAAGCTTGGCAGGAGCGGCTTCCGAAGCGGCCCAACTGTGGCGCAGGGCGCATTTCCCGTTACGAATTGGAAGCCTTCATGGAGCGAAAGAGAGTCGCCCCGAAAAAGTGGCTCGGCGCTCGCCTGGGCATGCGGGTTGAATCGCTGGATGAGCTGCTGTCTCGGCTCAAAGAAGTCGGGATGCGCCCCGAACGTTATGTCGCCTACGCTGACCTCATCGACGAGTCGCTGTCCGAGGACCTGGTGCGGAGTCTCCCGGGATTGAGGTTCCGCACCTTCTCGGACCACAACTCGTTTTGTCAGGGGCTCCACGCCGAGCTCGATAAAGAACTTGGGATCAAGGTTCAGCCGTTGTTCTGTGCAACGGCAGATCGGCTCGGGGAATCCCCACGACAGTTCGCGAGAGACTTCGAATGCATTACGCTTGACCCGGTGAGCGGCAAACATCAGATTTGGCTCGATTTCCGCAAGCCGCTCACCCTCGGCCCAGATCGCTGTTCCAAGCTGTTCTACGTCGAGAACCGCGATGCTCTGCGGCCGTACTGCGCCGGGACTCAAGAGCCCGACGGTCTGGAAGAATACCTTGAATTCTTAGCAGGGCAGCAGAGTGGCTGACAACGTGCTGTTTTCGGTCGCCGTGGATGACCTTCTGCAGGCAGTCAGGCCTTACGGACGCGGCGAATCGGCATTCCCACCGTTGCTCGACGAGGCCGGCACACGGAGGAACACTGGAGAAACCCTGCGCCGGTGGTTCGTGCGAGTCGTGGACCAGTTTTGCGGTGGAGATCCCAAGAGGTCGGCCATTGAAGACAACATCGCCGTGTTTATGAAGCTGTCCTGGACCCAGAGGAAGCGATTGATTTACGCCAACGTCCAGACGATCGTGGCGGCTTGCGACCTTGAGGACTACTACCTCGGAGTGAACGCGGAGGCACAATATCTGCGTCTCGACTTCGATTACGGCACCCTGGGTGACCCCTTTTCCCACCCGTTGGCCCACCTCCACGTCGAGGGAGACCTATCGCCCCGGTTTGCGCTGGACGGCGGCAACGCAGGCAATATCCTCGTGGACTACCTTGAGTTCCTGTATCGCAACTTCGTCCCCGCCAAGTGGATCAGGTGGGCTGAGCGCGAATGGGGACGGGAGTTCGCCGCGACAGCGAGGGTTGACGATGTCAATCATTTTTCGACGATTATTGACGCTTTTGAGACCAGCCAGTTTCAGATTCTTCGAGATCATGCGGCTCTGTTGACTCGCGTCAAACGAACACTCAGGAAGCGGAAGGACGAAGCATTCGCCTTGCACATGGAAGGCGCCGATCGAGAAATCCTTGAGTACCCACTGGCGAGATAGCGCTCGGTCGCCCGCCGCTTGACGGCTGAGGCACAGGTATGAATTCCAAGCTGAGCCGCCGTCGGGAAGCGGGAAGCGGAAGCGGGAAGCGGGAAGCGGGACAGGTCCGATATTGCTAAGTCAGGCGACTTTTCTGCTTGCCCATATCGCCAATAGCGGACCCGTCCCGCTTTCCCCGTCCCGCTTTCCGCGCTCCCCGCTTTCCGCGCTCCAGTGCCTTGACCACATCCGCCAGGACGACGCGACCCTCCGGACCGCTGCCCTGTAACGAGAAAACCTCGAGCCCGGCCT
Source organism: Isosphaeraceae bacterium (assembly GCA_049579985.1). Lineage (GTDB taxonomy): Bacteria > Planctomycetota > Planctomycetia > Isosphaerales > Isosphaeraceae > Aquisphaera. Next base: position 1,835 of record JBAUOX010000924.1, read on the forward strand.
GCCGGGCCATGCTCCGGGCCAGCGCAGTGATCGCGACGGCCGGCTGCGCGGGTTGGACTGCGTCGCCGTCGGAG
>JBAUOX010000925.1:0-2548 GCA_049579985.1 Isosphaeraceae bacterium
GAGATCAAGCTTCTTGACGAAGCGGTCGCGGCCGATCCGCCATGAGTCCGTGGACCGGGGAAGAACCTCGTTCCTGAGGAACGCAAGGTAATCTCGCAGTGCCGCCGCGATGGTGCCGGCCTTCGCGCCCAGTTCTCCCTTGCCAGGCTCCAGGCCGGCGAGCTGGAAGAGGCCACTGGAGTAAAAGCCAATAGCCCCTTCGGTCTGCATGATGGCCGTCTCGACCTTGACGCGGGGAGGAATGGCGATGGTTTGCCGGGCAATCGCGATCACTTCGGGGATCTTGTCCATCCGGGCCGAGGCGTGCTTCAGATTGACCGGCCGTGGCAGCGAGGACTGGGTCAGAAGCAGGTAGATGCTTTCCGAGATGTAGTCGCCATAGATCCGGGGGTCGTCCTCGAATGGCCGGAAGTTCTCCGCAAGCCAGACTTCCCGCGCCAGATGGCCACGAAAGATGTCGTGATCGATCTTGCCGTCGCGTGAGAGCCTGTCCCTGACGATTTGCTCTGGCAACCTCTTCAGGACCCGGCGTTTGAAGTCCAGCGTGGCGTTCCGAGCCGCTGGCGACAGGTCGTCGAGCTGATCGTCGAGCGCGTGCTCGCCGAGCCGGGTGGCCGTGAGCGGCTCGCGCCGGAAGAGCTCTTTGAGATATTCCTGGAAGACGGCATTCAGTTTGGCATCCTCGTCGTCCGGACCGAGTTCTGCCGCGCCGTGAGCCGCAAAGCACGCCATGAGCATTACCGCCAGCACCACGCCGACTCGTGGAAACAGCATGGATTGATCACTCCCCAGGAACAGGAACCGCAGCGACTGCATGCATGCTGGCGGCTTGCCGCGCGGTCAGCGATTCTAATCTACAGCTCAACAGAAGGCTAAATCGACTGCGCAGGGAACAAGGGCGTCCTGGGTGGGGAGTTCTAGCCACGCACCCGCATTTGGGACAGAGGTTTCTGGCTGGCAAGTGAACTTCCTTGCCCCAGGCTCCCCATTTAGCTCAGGCGAAGTTGCCTGGCCTAAGCCTCGAGTGTTTCCCGGTGGAAACAGAAGATTACTTCTACCAGGTCGCTCGCTACGTGGAGTGGAACGCCCTGCGTGCAAACCTCGTGGAGCAAGCGGAATCGTGGCGCTGGTCGAGTTTGCGCCGTGTGGAGCGCGGAGACCTGGCGTTCCCCATTCTCTCGACGTGGCCTTTGCCTCGCCCCACCGATTGGCTGCAACTTGTCAACCAACCGCAAGCGGAAGGCGAAGTCGCGGTGTTGCGTTGCTGCGTCAATCGCGGTCGGCCCTTCGGCGATCCCAACTGACTGGGTCACAGACACGGCCAAGCGATTGGGGCTGGAATAGACGATTCGGCCTCGCGGAAGACCGAAGAAACAATCATAAGGCTTGCCACAATCACCTGTATTCTCCAGATTTGGTGGCTGTCACCTTCCACCTTCGCCGACTTGAGGAAATCGTAATATGAGGCATAAGTAGGAAGTACAGAAGGTGTTCCCACAATGAGGTAGTGGTCGATCAAGCGACGGCGGTCGGCGTAAGCAAGTCCGAGAAGTTGTCTCGGCGTGATGGAGAGATGGCCTTCCGCATCAAATCTCATCGCCGCGTCGCTTCCCTGACGAGGACCAAGGGTTCGTTGAAACGTCCGTCGGGCCGAAACATCGGCTCGTTGAAGATAAGTCGAACTCGATGGCGAGCTCCATCCACGGGGTGTGGGCAAACAAATAGTTTGCCGGAAACCGTTTCGTAATCTTGCCGCGAATTCAGTTGCCCGCAGATAGGACACGGTGAAATGTCCTGAAAGCCGCAGTTTGGGCATTCGGGGGGGGACAGTCTTCCCGCAACGTTCCCGCAGTTTTGGCATGGTTCTCCCAGCGGATCGTTGGTCTCTTCAAGCCTGACATAGGGATCGTGACCGTGCTCGTGGAGAACCGCCTTGACCTTCTCTGGATCATCGGTCGCAAACTCGAGATAGGAACGGTTCTCCGCGTCACGGTGGATGCCCTGGAGGGGTCGATCAGGATCCACATAGACGGGGGCACAGGCCAATAGGTCGCCTCGGACTCGGGACGCCAGACGCAACTGTTGCGTCCGATCTTTCTCGTTGACGACGGTGATTCGGATTCTTGGCATCGCCTGCCTCGTTAGTCAGCCGTAGATCGTTCATTCGATTATCGGCTTTCCTAACCTGTTACGAAAGGGATACCGGAGCCGGTCCGGCCGATCCGTCCCGGCCGTCGGCGTCGCCCGGCCGGCCCCGCCGGGCCGTCGGCCCTGGGTTCGTGTGCCACCCGGACCAAATCCGTCCTTCGACCCCTGTCTCGCGACTGGTGGTGTGTAGTTCGGCAATCCATCCGACGTTTCAAGCAGGGTGGCGGATCCGGTAGAATCAGAGCAACGATGTCGGTCGGGCGTTCCGGCCCGACGTCGCCGTGCTGTCAGGCCGGAACGCCCGACATGCCTGAAGGCCCGTTCGACGAGGCGGGAATCATGAGTGAGGTGATCGAGTATCCCGCGCCGGACTTGGATTTCAGCAGCCGCCCGGAAACCC
>JBAUOX010000926.1:0-14809 GCA_049579985.1 Isosphaeraceae bacterium
TCCTCGGGCGCGATGTTCTCTACCATTTCGACTTGATCCTGAGCCGCCGCCGCAACGAGGTTCTGTTGCTGGCACCCAATCACCAGTACCGGGTCGAGCCGACTTGATCTGTGGTCTTTGCGTTGGGAGTTCCGGGAACACCATACCTAACTTTTGACGCGGGGTTGTGGCCGGGTTAGCGCCGGGCCGGCTCGTGTAGGTCTTGCGAGTTTGAGCCGAAGGCGCTTCCACGGTGGCTTCCATGCTTATCTCCTCTTGCTGATTCGTGGGGACCACTCTCCCATCGCCCGAGCGCAACAAAACCGATAACATCTCACGAGGCGGTTTGGCCATTTCAAGGTCAACCTTGCGGCGTACCAGTGCCGTTGGCCCCGGCGCGCGCCGGGCAAGGCGCACCGTCTTGCCCGCCTGCCCCGCACGGGGCGGTCCCGGCCGCCGGATCACGGGTGCAGCTTGCCGGCTCGCAGGTCAGCAGCCAGTCGCCGATCAGCTTGGCCAGCAACTCGGCGTGCGTGATGTGGGGGATGTGGCCGACCGTGGGCATGACTACACTTTCGGAACGCGGCAGCGCCGCTTTCAGCTCCTCGAAATAGCGGTGCGGCACAATCCGGTCGTCCCGCCCCTGAACCAGCAGGATTTCCGCGTTGATTCGTGCCAGGCTGGGGCGCAGGTCGAGCCGGGCAACCAACGAGGCACGATGAGCCAGCGCGCGGATTGGCGTCTGCCCGTTCTCCTCGAGATAAAAAGGCCAGCGGTCCTCGATGATCCTGGGAAAGTCCACCTTATTATTGTAGGCGAGGATCGTCTGCCGCAGCGGCAGCCGCGCCACGGTTCCGGGCACCCGCCGGCCCAGGAACAGCGCCAGACGCTCCGCCGCCGTGAATCGGCGATGGGCAAACGCACCTTGCACCACCGTCCTGGAAAACCGCTCCGGCGCGCGCTCGAGCGCCTTCAGCGCGATCGTCGATCCGAACGAGATCCCCGCCAGGTGAGCCCGGCCGATGTCCAGGTGGTCCATCAGGCCGATGAGGTCATCGACCAGGTGATCGTGAGTGATCCGTCCCAGGCGGGCACCGTCGCCCTCCCGGTCGCCGGGATACTCGTACTGAATCGTCCGGAACCCCTCCGCCAGGCGGTTCAGCACCAGGGCGTACGTCCGGTACGTCGCAGCGATCCCGGGCAACCAGATCAGGGCGGGGCCCTGACCCAGGGTGCGATGGATCATCCGGTACCGAGGACCCGGCCAGGTTCCGACCGCGGCGCGCTCGTCGTACTGTCGCACCTGCTGGCGCAAGTCGGCAGGGGGTTGGCAGCCTCCGGCGGCGGGGAAGGGGCCGGAATCGGCGGCGGGCGGCTGCAACGAATCATCAAGCGATTGTGTGACCATTATCGGAAGAACGCTCTGGGCCGGGCGGGTCCTCTGGGGTGTGAAAGACCATGCTGGCGAAGCTCACGCAGCAGGTTCGCCGATCGTCGAGGGCCTGGTCGTAGCGCAGCAGCCGCCCGGTTGCTGGACCCATGGCATGAAGCATGGTGTAGGTGGCGGCAAGCCCGCAGACCCGCCAGCGATTCGCGACGGTCGCCGCCGTCTGGAACCACCGCGCCGGATCGGCGGCCGCCGCGTGATCGAGCATCTCGCCGTCGAACCGGCGAACCGTTTCCTGAAGCCGGCCATCGACGGGATCCGGATCGCCGAACTCGGGCCCGACATGGCATAGGTCGATCCCGCCGATGTACGCGACGTTCTTGCCGCTGGCTGCCTCCGCCGCCTTGAGGGCGTCGACAAACCGCCGCACCTGAGGGTCCTCGATCGGGTCGATCCCGCGCTGGAGATAATCGTGGAACGACCCGACCAGGATCGGCACGATCGAGAACGGCCGCTCCTTGCCGAGCACATACTGAAGCCATACCACCTGGAACTCGATCGAATGTTCCGCCCGGTGCACCAGCTCGTCGTCGAACAGCTCTTCGCCGGCGGCCGCGGCGATTCGTTCCACGTATTGCCGATCGGTCCGCACGACGCCCAGCGGGGTCTCAAAGTCTTTCAAGGTCAGCGCAAAGTGACGCCGGCAGTACTGATGCGCGACCCCCAGAATCAGGAAGGTGTCGATGTCGGCCTGCTCGGCCAGCTCTCTGTACGACCACGTGTAAACGGGCCCGCCCCTGCGGAAGTCGATGTGCGGGCTGAGCACTCCCCGAAGCCGCCGAGACCGGCCGGGCCACTCAATAGACAGCGGGCCGGCGCCCCCGGCGCCATGGAAATACCCTTGGAGCTGAGCCCGCAAGGTCGCGTCCTCGGCCGCATAAGACCGGCCGGCCAGCGCCGCGGGACGCTCCTGAGACCGGCGAAACGTCTCCCGAAACGACGCGAATGTCGGACCGTCCAAAACCATGGCCTGATCGAGCTGCTCGACCAGACGCTCGAGCACCTCGGCGGCAAGACATTGCCCGGTCGCGCGCTGGACCCGCGCTGGAATCTCGGCCAGGGGATTCAGTCCGTCGAAGTGACGGCAAATATGCATGAATGCGTCGAGCGGGACCAGAACTGGGCTGGTGAACGCACCGAGCGGGTCTTGAAGGAGGGCGTAGGGCTGACCCTGATAGTCGAATCGCGAGGCGGAAAGCGGGCGCAGTTTAGGACGGTCCAGGGTCGTCATGAAAGTCGAGTTTCAATCCGCCCCCGGCGGTGAGGCCGGGGGAAACGAGAGGTCACGAATCCATTCTTCGCCAGCAGCACGCCAAGGTCAAGCGGACCGACGCGGACCACGCGGCGGGTTGGAAATCAAGGGTAGCGGCCAGGCGGGCGGAGCAATTTCGCGGATCGGCTGGGGACGCATCAGGGAAACCCTCCTGTCGAGGCATTGCACCAGACAATAACAATACGACGGCGTCAATAGGAGAAAGCTCCTAAACCAGACACGCCGTTCGTTGCAAGCAAACGACGTGCCATTTCTGATTATTTCTTTCCGCTTGCAGAATCCCAGTCGTTTTGTGTGTCGTGGTTCAAGGCACGGACGGGTCAAGGTCGCAACGGGAACGCCGTTTCTTGGTGCGAGTACGCTTGAAAAACGGACAGACCTGGCCACGATAGCGGCAATGTCGGCCCCGTTCGGGTGTCCGCGCCGCTTCGGGCCGCGGGGATGATCTGGTGGAGAACGCCAGACTCTGGTAGTTTCCCGCGGGTGGTCCGTAGGATCATCGAGAGATCCCGCGCGTCCAAGAAGAAGAAGGGCCTGCAAGGCTCGGGCAAGCAGCACGGAGGTCGATTGCCCATGCAACGGCAAACCACAATGATGGCGGCCCAGTTACTGGTATTCTGGGTGCTCTGTCCCGCCATGTGTCTTGGCCAGGCTCCGGAGCGGGATGGCGCTCTGGTCGCAGCCCCGGCGCAGGCTCAGGTCCCGGCCACTGCCGCGCGGCCAGAGCAGCAGGGCGCTGCTCCCCGGCAGGCCGGCGCCCCGGCCAAGCCCGTCAATCCGGCCAATATGGAGTGGCTGCTGGGGAAGTGGGAACACCAGAGCTCGCTGCTCAAGACTCTGGACGTGACCGTCCTGCGAATCGATGACAACCCGGCCTGGGGCGAGATCGAATATTATGAAGGCCGCGCCCTGTTCAAGAGCCCGAACCTGGCCTTCATCGACTTCAACAAGATCACCCAGGACGACAAGAAGAAGCCGCTCAGGGACCCGCAGAAGAAGGATAAGTGGCTTTCCACGCCCTTCGAGCGGATCGTCTGCACCGGCGACGAGGTCTGGCAGTACAAGAGCGACACTCAGCAAATCTTCATCTATCCGCTCGGCAAGAACGAAAAGAAGAAGGCCGTCGAAGAGGGGCCGCTGCCGTTCCTGTTCAACATGCACGCCGAGGATGCCAGGCAGCGCTACCAGATGAGCCTGATCAGCGAGGATGCCAAAGGTTATGGGGTGAGCATCAAGCCCAAGCTCCAGGAGGACAAGGAAAGCTTCAGCATTGCGTTCGTCAATCTCGACCGCAAGTATCTGCTGCCGGTCCGGATCATGTTGAAATCGCCCGACGGCAAGAGCCTGAAGGACTTCCGGCTTGGGCCGATGTATCCCAACCGCGCGGTCAACGACAAGAACTTCGAGGGCAAGCCGCTCGGCTCGCCCTGGAAGATCGTCCGCAACCCGGCCGGCGAGGACCGCCCTCGCGCGGGGGTGAACCGGGCCCGCCGCGACGGACAGGGAGCGCCCGCCGCCGCTCGTCCCAGGACCGACGCAATCGAGCGGTAGTGATGTACAGCGCCTGATCCCGCGCGTGCCCCGGTGGTCGACGATCGCCGGCCCTGGCGCACTCGTTTGCCGTGCCGCCGACTTCCGATCGCTTCGCTGTTTGACGGCTTTCGCTCGTACGTCTATAATCAACTAGCGGTTGGCGGCTCGACTCCATCCGTTCGCGCATTCTACACGCGACTCGGAACCTTTGTCGGACTTCTTGATTGGTTTTCTCCAAAAGAACCGGCGGCTTGACTCACTGTCCAGAATGGGTTTGGAGCTCGAGCCGCGGCCGACTCTCGGAGGGAGCCTGACTTCCATGACTTGCCTCAGTGCTCTGCGACCCGGAATGGCCGCTTGCCTGTTCGTGGGGCTCCAGATCGTCGCCGGGTCAGCTCACGCCCAGGCGCCTGCTGGCCCAGAGGCGAATCCTGGCCAGTTCTTCACGATCACCGAACCGATCACCAACGAGACGATCGAGCATATCCGGGCCGCCACCCGGCAGCTCGTCGATCAAAATGCCGGCGAGGCAAAGGGGAAAAGTCCGATCCTGGTGTTCGAGTTCCTGCCTGGAGAAGCAGCGCCGGGAACCAGCAGGATCGGCTCCTCGTTCGACCTGGCCAACCTGATCTCCAAAGAGCTTGGAGGCGCCAGGCTGACCGTGGCCTACGTCCCCCAGCCGCTCACCGGGTACGCCGTCTTGCCGGCCCTGGCCTGCTCGGAGATCGTGATGGGTGCCGGCGCCAGTCTGGGCCCGATTACCCCCGACGACCAGACATTCGATCCCGCCTTTCGTGAGCCGGTCCGCTTTCTGGCCCTGCGCAAGACGCGCGACCCCGACCTCTTGCTGGGCATGCTCGATCGCGATGCCGATCTGAGGCTGGTGCGCACCGCCGACAAGGCGCTTCATTACATCCTGGCCGAGAACCTCGAAGAGTTCCGCAAGACCAATCAAGTCGCTGACGAGCAGGCCGCCTGGGAAGGTGGCCGGCGCGGCGTCTTGACCGCCCGGCGGGCCCGCGCCGAGGGCTTCTGCAAGGCCATCGCCGAGAACCCGGCCGAGGTGGCCCATATCTACCAGATCGGCGGTCAGTCGGCGGTCGAGGATCCGACCCTGGGCCAGGCGCTGCGGCCCATCTGGATCAAGATCACCGGGCCTCTGGACCCGGTGAAGGTCGGCTACCTGTCACGGCGAATCGATCAGGCGCGGCAAGAGAAGGTCAACCTCGTCTTCTTCCAGATCGATAGCCCCGGCGGACTCGATTCCGCCGCCGACAGCATCGCCGACCAGATCGCCTCGATCACGGACATGAAGACGGTGGCCTACATCGAGGACCGCGCGCTCGGCGTCGCCGCGCTTTTGCCCCTGGCCTGCCGCGATATCGTCTTCAAGAAATCGGCCCGGATGGGCGAGGTCCGCCAGATCATCGTGGGACGCAACAACCGGCTGCAAGACCTGAGCGACGCCCAGGTCCAGGTTCTGACCAGGAAGGTCGCGTTCCTGGCAGGCAAGAAAGGCCATCCCGAGGCGGTCGCGCGGGCCATGGTCGACCCCGAAACCGAGATCGTCGAGGCGCGTGACCTCCAGACCGGCGCCATGCGGCTCTTGCTCCGTGAGGAGGTCGATGCCGACCGGGCACGGTTCCAGGGCATGGAGGTCCGCAAGAAGCCGGGGCTCAATCTCATCCTTACCGGCGACGAGGCCGCGGCGTTTGGGCTGGGTCAGGTCGTGGGCGGCGAGGAAGACCTCAAAGGGTTGTACGGTTTGCGCGGCAAGCTCATCCGGGTGGACGGGCCCGGCTGGGTCGATTCGCTGGTCACGGTTCTGACCGATCCCTACGTGAGCTGGCTGCTCCTGTTCGTCGGCCTGTTCATGCTGGTGATCGAGCTCAAACTCCCCGGCATCGGCCTGCCCGCGATCACCTCCGCCCTCGCGTTCCTGCTCTTTTTCTGGAGCCACTACCTCAGCGGCACCGCCGACCAGTTGGAAATCATCCTTTTCCTTGTCGGCATGGTCTGCCTGGCCCTCGAGCTCTTCGTCTTCCCGGGGTTCGGCATTTTCGGCATGAGCGGGATCCTGCTCATGCTCTGCAGCATCGTGATGGCCAGCCACACGTTCGTCTGGCCGACCCAGGAATACGAGTACCGCGAAATGGGTTACACGCTGATTCAGCTCACACTCGCCCTCGCGGCCGTCGCGGGAGGCGCCGTGGTCCTGGCACGTTACCTGCCGTCTCTCCCCTTTCTCAACCGCCTGGTCCTCAAGCCCGAGCCCTGGACCGTGGTCGAGTCTGCCGACCCCTCCGACCCGCTGTCCAAGCCGTCTCTGGAGGGCTACGACTCCCTGGCCTTCCTGGTCGGCGAAACCGGTCGCACCACGTCTCCCTTGCGCCCGACGGGCAAGGCCCGCTTCGGCAACCTGCTGATCGACGTCACCGCCGACGGCTTCTACGTCGAGACCGACTCACTGGTCGAAGTCGTCGACGTGCAGGGTACGCGGGTCATCGTCAAGCTGATGGACTGATCGCTAGTTCACCAGATCACCAGGATCGACGTACCTGTCGCAAAGGCAGATAGCGGTCTATTGGCCTTGCCCTTGATATAATCACGTGCAGCTTATCGACGCAGGCTGTCGTTCCGGATTTTCCGTACGATTTCAAACTTGCTCACGAATCGCATTGGCGGTCGGCAAGCGGGATCGATTACACTAGGTATGTGCTGGGGCAAGGGATCGGTTCGGCCGCCCGCGCGGGGCCGAGCCGTGGGCGATCGAGCGATCAGCCACCGGGAAAGGAGGGTCTGATGAGCATTTTGTTCTGGCCGTCAGTCTTCCTGGTCCTGGGTCTCTTGCTTTTGATTCTGGAGGTGTTCATCCCCTCGGGCGGTTTCATCGGGATTTGCTCGATCGTCTGCCTGGTCCTGTGTCTCTGGTATGCGTTTGAGCAGTCTCTCGGCCTCGGTGTGACGTTCATGGTGATCGATCTTGTGGCATTGCCGCTGACCGCCGGGCTGGCATTCTCGCTCTGGTCGCGAACGCCGCTGGGCCGCAGGTTTCTCCTCAAGCCCCCGGCGCCCGAGGAGATCGAGGTGTCGCACGCCGATCATCATCTCGAGATCCTGGTTGGCCAGTTGGGTCGAACGCTGACCCCGTTGCGGCCATGCGGTCATGTCGAGATCGACGGCCAGCGGGCCGACGCCCTCGCCGAGGAGGGCTTCTTGCCGGCAGCCGCCACGGTTCGCGTTCTGCGGGTCCGGTCCGGGCAGGTCGTGGTTCGGGGACTGCACGATCCCGCGCAGGACCTCCGGGAAGAACCAACCAGGAGGGTCGATCTCTCTGGGCCCGAGACGGGGCCTTCACCCATAGCCACGACCGCAGAGGCGGTCTCCATCTTCGAGGATGCTCCATGAGTGCCATGCTGTTCGCCCAGGTCAATCAGCCGCCGTCATCGTGGTCGTCAACTATTTTTTACATGTTGATAATCGCTATCGGCCTGATCGCCCTGATGTTTTGCATCTTCCTGGCCAAGTATTTCAACCTCTGGATCCAGGCCAAGATGACTCAGGCCAACGTGAGCATCTGGGACCTGGTGGGTATGACGTTCCGCAAGGTGAACCCCAACATCATCGTCCGGTCGAAGATCATGGCCTACCAGGCGGGTCTGTCGGAGAAAGACGGGGTGACGACGCGGGCGCTCGAGGCCCACTACTTGGCCGGCGGCAACGTACCCAACGTGGTGCGGGCCCTGATCGCCGCCAACCGCGCGGATATTCCGCTCTCCTACAAGCGAGCCGCCGCGATTGACCTGGCGGGCCGTAATGTGCTGGAGGCCGTGCAGACCAGCGTCAATCCCAAGGTGATTCCCTGTCCCGATCCGACCCAGGGACGGCTCACGATCGACGGGGTCGCCAAGAACGGTATCCAGCTCAAGGTGAAGGCCAAGGTCACGGTGCGGACGAACCTCGACCGCCTGGTCGGCGGCGCCACTGACGAGACGATCATCGCCCGGGTCGGCGAGGGCATCGTCAACGCGATCGGCTCGGCCGACACGCACCTGATGGTTCTCGAGAAGCCCGACTCGATCTCCAAGCGCGTGCTCGAGAAAGGTCTGGACGCGGGCACGGCCTACGAGATCCTGTCGATCGACATCGCCGACATCGACGTGGGCGACAACGTGGGCGCCAACCTTCAGGCCTTGCAGGCCGAGGCCGACATGCGCGTGGCGCGGGCCAAGGCCGAGGAGCGGCGGGCGTTCGCCGTGGCCAAGGAGCAGGAAATGCTCGCTCACGTCCAGGAGAACCGGGCCAAGGTCGTGCAGGCCGAGGCCGAGGTTCCCATGGCCATCGCGGAGGCCTTCCGCATGGGCAACCTGGGCATCACCGACTATTACCAGCTTCGCAATGTGCAGGCGGATACCGAGATGCGCAACGCGATCGCGGGCACCGGGGGCAACGCCGCGCGGCGCGAGCCGGTGGTCACGCCGTGATGAGCGGGCCGGCCTGATCGTGGGGGTGTTGTTGGCCGCGGGCGTTCCTCGGCGGAAGGCGGAAGCATGAGATTCGAGATCCTGATCCAGTTCATCGTGCCCTTGATGTTCCTGGCGATCTGGGCCCTGACCTCGCTCTTAAATCGCGATGCTCAGCCGTTGCCGCCGCGGCCGGGCCGTCCGCCGCGCGCGGGCGGTCCGCGACCGCTTACCGGCATGCCGGGCCAGACAGAGCCCCGTTCCCCCGGCCCGGGAGCTCCCGTGCAAACACCAGCTTCATCTCCCCCGGCGGACCCTCGGACGATGTGGCCGGGCGCCACTTCCGCTCCCACCGCGCGCGAACGGGCAATTCAGCGCCCCCCGCTCAAGAATTTGGACGACGCCATCGTTTACATCGAGAACGACCCCACCACGCGGGGCGCGACGCGGCCCGCATCGTCCCCGGGATCACGGCTGCCGCGCGCGGCCCAGCAACGCAAGGGAACCCGGGGCCGGTCAGGCGCCACCACCAGCCCTTCAAACGAGGGCAGGGCAGAGCCCAAAACGCACCGGGCTCTCAGTGACCAGGTCAACCAGTCGATGGCCTTGCAGCGCAACAAACCGCTGGAGATCACGCCGCTCTTCTCGTCGCTTGCCCCGCTTTCCCTGCCGCTGTCGCAAGCATCGGTTGCGCCGCAGGTGCAGCAGGAACGAGGCACCGCCAACCCGGTGACCCTGAGCGGCCTCGACATCCGCAAGATGCTGTCGTCTCCCGGAAAGCTGCGCGAGTTCGCGCTGCTGACCGAGGTCTTGCTGCCGCCCGTCTCACTTCGACCCCGCAGGATCCGCCGTTGAGCGGCCGTTGACCCACCCGATCCTGCGCCCTTCCGGCAAGCCCCCTGGACAGCGAGCCAGGCGTGACGATCGCGCGGATCAAGACGGTTTCACGCAATGAACCGCCCCGAGGCCCATCACTTCGCGAACCGGCTTGCTGCCGTTGAAGAAATCGCATTTGCGCGCCGATACCTTGCCTGGACCAGAAGGTTCCCGCGCACTCCAATGGCATGGCACCGCTCGAACTTGCACGGTGGCATCTCCACGGACGGACTGTGTCCAGTTCTCGGACGCACGCTCAATCACTACAACACGCGTTGGCCGACGATTGAGGGAGATGCACGATGTTGTATCATCCATCCCGCGCGCAGCGGGGTTGCACCGGTGTCTCAATTGTTCTTCTTTTCCTGGGATGCGCGCTGGGCTCGACCCGGGCGTCCGAAGGTGACTCCGAGGGCATCTCCTGGCGCACGGACTATGCGCGTGCCCTGGAGGAAGCCAGAACGCGAAATCAATTGCTCTGGATCCAGTTCACCGCGCCGTGGTGCCCGAACTGTACGAGGATGGAGCAAGATTCCTTCGCGCATCCCGCGATCCGCGAGCATGCCCGGCGGTCGTTCGTGCCGCTGAAGCTGCGGTCCGATGTCAACGAGGAACTTGCCCTGAGCTTCGAGCTTTCCGGGCTGCCCGCGACGGTCATCGTCGCGCCCTCGCGTCAGGTGATCCTGGTCCGCCAGGGCTATCTCGGCCCCGGCGAGCTGGGCGACCTGCTGCAAGACGCCACGCGGCGGCAAGACTCCGAATCGCAGCTCGCCTCGAAGGACTCGTCGACCAGGGCAGGGGTCGCGGGTGAAAGCGACCCGAAGCGGAACACGACCAAGCCGAAGACCGAAACTCAGGTCGCCCTGTCCGGGTTCTGTCCGGTCAGCCTCGTCTCAGATAAGCGCCTGGTGCCCGGACAGGCCGAGTACACGGTGACGCACGAGGGCCGGCTCTACCGCTTTGCCAGCCTGGTGACGTTCAACCTGTTCAGCAGGGATCCGCAGCGCTACGTACCGGTGAATAACGGCAACTGCCCGGTCGCCCAGCTCGATCGAGGCACAATGCACCCCGGCGATCCCAAGTACGGCGTGCTCTACCAGGGCCGGCTCTTCCTCTGCGCGTCAGATTCGGACCGGAAGCGGTTCCTTCAGGAACCCGTTCGCTACGCGGCCGTCGATGTGGCCGAGAACGGCTTCTGCCCGCACTGCCTGGCGCAGAACGGCCTCCTGGTTCGCGGCGACCCGCGTTACGACCTGAGCCGGGAGGGTCGGCGCTACTGGTTCCCCGATCCGTCCCACCGCGAGGCGTACCTTTCGGCCTTGGCCTCGACGCAATCGACCACGCGGAGGTGAGGGTTCGCAGGATCGCTCTGGAAACCGGTCATCCGCGGGTCGACGGCTTAGTCGCCACGAATCCGCGGAGGGGATCAGGTTCGCGATGAGGCACCTCTGGTGCACCATTTCTGAAAGGCCCCTGCGTGTTGCCTCGACGAGCCCGGCCCCCATCTTCGCGATGATGCCCTCGCGATCATGGGGGTCTCGCCGCTAACCAATACCGCCCCATAACGACTCTCTTCTGGGGACCGGTCTTGACCGATCACGATTGAGACGATAAACTCCTCTCCCGGATTGAGACTGAGTCTCAATAGCATTTGCGACTGAGATTTAGTCCTACTAGGCTACACCCGATCGACCGAACACCTCCGGGAAGGGGACTTACATGCAATGGCTCAATCTGCGTCGTGGTTTTACCTTGATCGAGCTTCTCGTGGTGATTGCGATCATCGCTGTTTTGATCGCACTTTTGTTGCCGGCAGTACAGTCCGCGCGTGAGGCGGCACGACGAATTCAATGTGTTAATAACCTCAAGCAGCTTGGGCTCGGGATGCACAACTATGAAAGCTCAAATAGCGTGCTGCCGCCCCAGATGGTCCTTACATTCAACAGTTCCGGCGCGGTGGCGTGGAAGTCGAGTTGGGGCGCCTCCTCGCGCATCACTCCCTTCCTGGAGTTGGGGACGGTCTACAACGCCCTGAACTACACGAACAAGACGAGCGATCCATCGAATGCGACGGCCGTCTCCACGCAATTGAAGGTCTTCCTCTGCCCGAGTGAGCCCAATCAGCAGGCGACCACCACCACGAACAGTGCTGGCGTGACCACGACGTATGGCGTCTCAAACTACGGCTGGTGCGAGGGGACCTGGTATACCTTCGGCGGATTCGCCGGTGGCGGGCCGACTCCCGGCGCGATTGGCTCCAACATGAGCCGCAAGTTCGCTTCGATTACGGATGGTTTGAGCAATACGCTTTTGGGTGCCGAGGTCAAGACGTACACGCCGGCTTACCATGACTGCGGCGCCGTGCCGCCGCCCGGACCGACCGGCCCGTACTCGTGCCCCGACGTTCCCACCGTGCTCGCAAGCGTTGCGGCGGCCCCGACATCGGGATGCAAGTTCGCCACGGCTCCCTCGGGAATGCTGGGCGGCGGCCACACCCACTGGTGCAACGGCAACTCGTTCTACGACGGTTTCACCACGGCCTTGCCCCCCAACACCATGTCTCCAGCCGGCACACCGGCCCTCGATAGCGACATGAGCTCAGAGGACGAGGACGACGGTGGTCCGACCTACGCCTCCGTCACCTCCCGGAGTTACCATCCTGGCATCGTCAACGCCCTCTTTGCCGACGGCAGCGTGCACTCGATCAAGGACTCGATCAACTGGCAAAACTGGCGTTCCCTGGGGACCGTCGGCGGCGGCGAAATCATTTCCTCCGACTCCTACTGAGCTGCATCAAAACTCAAGGATTTCGCCGCAAGGGCGGTCCATCGACGCCTCCGGCTGGCGCATGTCATCCAGTGACTGCTCGACCCAACCCAACCGCACGGGACAGGCACCCCTGGCGGGCCGGTATTACGTCTGATAGATTGGTAATACTAACCGCTCTCTTCTCCTGGCCCTTTGTTCTCACCATGGGGGGAATGGGTATGCGCAGACATCGTGGTTTCACCGTGATCGAGCTCCTCGTTGTGATCGCCATCATCGCGGTCTTGATAGCGCTGCTCCTGCCCGCCGTTCAATCGGCCCGTGAGGCAGCCCGCCGCATCCAGTGCGTCAACAACCTGAAGCAGCTCGGCCTCGCGATGCATAACTACCATTCGGCCGCAGGTACATTCCCCGTAGGTTACTTCTATCCAACTCTCTCCCAGGTCTACCCCGGCATTCCCCAGGACCACTATGCGTGGTCCGTCCTCGCCCAATTGTCGCCGTACCTGGAGCAGACCACCGTCTACAACGCGATGAACTTCAATTTCCCGTTTCGCGGTGGGCCAAGCGGCAACTTCGGTTCCACGCCGTATGGAATCATCCCGGCGAACTCGACGGCCCAGGTAACGAAGGAAAACGTGTTTTTCTGCCCCAGCGACGGCGGCACGCCGCCCGACCCGACGTCTGGTCCGACAGATTACGTCTTCTGCACAGGGGACGGCCTGACCAGCAACAACACCCCACCCGCCGGCGACCTGAGCGGTGCCAACGGGGCTTTTATCATGAGTGTTCCGCAATCGATGGCCACGATCACTGACGGATCGAGCAATACCGCGGCGGCCTCCGAGCAACTGCTGGGCACGTCCACGACGCTTCTGTCCTCGCCGACACCACTGCCGGCGGATACCCGCCGGGCCTTCGCCCTCGACTCTTCCGGCGGGCCGACTCAGGCCGGCTGTGCATCGGCCGACAATGGCTGGGAACTGGACAAGGGGGTCAGTTGGTGGGAGGGTGGAATCCGTAGTACCCTCTACAATCACTATTTGACGCCGAACTCAAAGTTGCTGTACGACTGCGTGAGCTTCAACCCGTTGCGTCCCGGCTGGAAGGCAGCGCGGAGCCTGCACCCCGGCGGGGTGAACGTGATGTTCTGCGACGGCCACGTGCAGTTCATCAAGGATACGATCAACCCGGTCACCTGGACCGGCCTTGGGACACGGAACGGCGGCGAGGTCATCAGCGCCGACGCATTTTGAACTCCAAACCCCAGGTTCCTTCCATTCTCGCATGGAGAATCGTCGATGATGAGGCAACGAATCATGAGGTGCCTGGCTCTGGTGGGCGGGCTGAGTCTGCTGTTGGGCGCGGTTGGTCAGGAGGCTCCGACGGCCCAGGAGGTTGAGACGTGCCTGAGCCGGGTGCTCGACTACCATGGCCATCTCGGGCCGTGGGCCGTGATCGGCTATCGCGTCGGTGAACGGGCACTGAGGGAAAGCGGGCTACAGCGGTCCAGCAAGTATCTGAATATCGTTCACCGCTGTCCTGAAGCGGTCCAGTACACCTGCATGCTCGACGGTCTGCACGCGGCGACCGGGGCGAGCATCGGCAAGCTGACGCTCAAGCACGAGGTGGTTCCCGCCGAGCAGCTCGGCACGGTAGTCGTCGACCGTGCACACGGCCGGCAGTATCACTTCACGATCAATCCCGAGTTGGTCTCCGCTATCCTCAACCTCGATCACGAGCACCAGATTTCTGAGGCCAGGCGCGTCGCGGCCTTGGCCGATGAAAAGCTGTTCCGGGTCGTTGCTGATCCCGCGAAGTGACGGCCAATCGACAAACTTCAGTGTGTCCTGGGAAGATCCTCGCAACGCCGCGATCAGTGCGCCGACAGTGGGCACCATCGTCTGCCCAAGTGAGCCCCGGACGAAGGCTTGCTTTCAAGGCTAGGGAGTTGCCGCGATCGGGGAAGGCCGTCGGGAACGCAGAAGCTGTCACGGTTCGTCACGTCCGAGCCGATCCCGGGAGGGTCTCGCCGGTCAATATTCGTCGGCCGAGATCACTTCGCCGCCGGCCCGGGTCCCCAGGGCGTGGAAAGTCGGCTGGGCGATGGTCTGATTGATGAACCGCACCGAGCCGTCGGCCATCGCGAAATTCGCCCCGCCGGGATGCAGACTGCCGAAGGAGTTGACCCGTGGGACCTCGTAGTTGGCGGTGAAAGCGCTCTGGGTCAATCCCGAGGCGCTGGCACTGCCATAGCTGATGGGAACTTGATAGTTGATCGGGGAGTAGGTGCTCTCCGCCACGTCGGACAGGCCGTAGCCGCCGCTGGAGGACGCCCACCAGCCCCACATCCCCATCGTTTGCGAGAAGAACGTCCATCCCGGCGCTGCGAAGGAGTCATAGTTGGGGTCAAAGTGATTCCGCTCGCCGAAGAACAGCGTGTTGGAGAGCCCGTCCGTGACGCCGGAGATC
>JBAUOX010000927.1:0-20392 GCA_049579985.1 Isosphaeraceae bacterium
CGGCAGGCCGAAAGCTAGGAGACAGCGGCTGACTCCTGAAGTGCCGCCTTGACCGGCAGAGAAGCGCGCCCAAGCGCCCCTGCGCCCGCGCCCGCCGGCCTGCGGATGAAAACAACCCAGCGCGACATCGAGAAGCTGATGCCCGTGGCAACGATAATTCCGACCACCGCCGCCGCCAGCCTGTGTCGGGCGAAGAAACCGAAATACTGTGGCAAGAAGAGCCTGAGTGAAAGGCTGACCGCAATCCCGAGTGCATTGCCCAGGGCATAGGTCAAGAACTGACGAGGAATTGAACCGCCCCTGGAATCATTGAAGGTCAGGCGGCGATTGAGCGTGAAGTTCCAGACCATGGCCGTAAAAATCGCCAGCGCTCCAGCCGTCGCCAGGGGCCAGGAGAACCCGGACGCCGGTGAACCGGCGGGGAGACTCCAGAAGCGAGCGAAGAGCAACTGGAGCAAGGCGTAAAGCGTGAGGTCGACGACCATTCCGGAGGCGCCCACCATGCAGAACTGAACCAGCCGCGACATCGTTCCGAACCGATGGTCCAGCAGCCGTTTGAGCTGCCGGACGTCGTCGAAACGAAAGGGCCCGACATGGAGCCGGTCGTCCGGTCGGGTCTCGACGGGAACGTCACGATGAGCCGTCGTAGGCCAGGCCAGCAGGTCAAGGACAAGCCGCGAGCCGCGAGCGTGGTGGAGATTCGTGGCCGCCCGCAATCGCCCGGGTCGAATAGCGATCAACCCCGAAAACAAGTCCGAAGTACCCAAGGTTAACTGGCTCACCGCTCCCAGGCAGCGCCGCGCCAGCGTACGCCACCAGGAACGGTGCCGATCCAGGCGCGGAACCGCGATCGCCAAATCGGCGTCCGAAACCAAGAGGCCTTCGATCACCTCGACGATCGCCCGCGGCGTATAGGCTCGGTGCGGATCCAACACAACAAGCAGCTCGTTCGACGCCGCATCCATCCCTTCGCGGAGCGCGGCAATTCTCCCCGTGCCTGCCGTGGGAATGAGGATCGAATCGCTCGCCCCAGGCGCGTGCGCCGCAGCCGGGAAATGCCCGGCAAGGATGACCTCTACTGAAGAGGCATGCGCCTGGTCCCGGAGGACACGGCGATATGACGCGATGTCCGTTTCCGTCGGCACATCCGTCTCGGATATCGGAATGATCAGGCTGATACTCTCCATGAGAGCTAGGGCCCTTCAATGACAAGAAAGTCGTCGTGGTGACTGTGGGAAATGCTCGGGGCCCCACATCAGGCCGAGCAGCAGTAAATCCAGGAGGGGATCATCGGGAGGAGGAATCGACAAGCTGCACGGCCACCTGACTCACCCATTTCCTACAATGAGAATAGCCCAAAATGCCGGTATCCGCAAGCAAACATACCAGCTCAAGCGTGGCTGAACGCATCGAACCATTCTTGCCAGCAACCGCCGATCCGATCGGTGCGCCTTGTAAGATCCATCGTAGGTCGGCATCACGACTTCATGCAGATTGCCTGTTCGATCCATCCTCCTCCAAACACCAAGTCGTCCTGGTAGACTGCAACCACCTGTCCCGGCGTGATGGCCATTTGGGGTGAATTGAAGAGAACTCGGGCCTGATGATCGGGAAGGGGTTCCACAGTGGCGGGAACAGCCAGGTGTCGGGCCCGGACCTGTGCCAGGCAGGGAACTTGCCCGGCGGGCTGGGGCCCTTGCCAGTTGAATCGGGCAGCCTGGAGGCCGGCTCGTTCCAGGGATTCGCGGCTGCCGATTGTGACCGTGCGGGTGAGAGGCTCGATCTGCACCACGTAACGGGGCGATCCCAGGGCGACTCCCAGGCCGCGCCGCTGGCCGATGGTGAAGCCCTCGATTCCGGCGTGCATCCCCAGCACATGGCCTTCCTGGTCAACGATCTGGCCCGAGCTGTCGTGATCCGGCCGGCGCTCGCGCACGAAGTTCAGGTAATCGTCGTCCGGCACGAAGCAGATCTCCTGGCTCTCGGGCTTGTCATGGACCGGTAAGTCGTGCTCGCGAGCGAGCGCCCGGATCTCCACCTTGGAATACTCCCCGACCGGGAAGAGGACATGAGGCAGCAGCTCCGGTCGCAGCCCGAAGAGCACATAGGATTGATCCTTGGCACGGTCGCGGGCCCGCGCGACTCGGAGCGTTCCATCCGCCGCCCGGGCGATCCGGGCGTAATGTCCGGTCGCCACGTAGTCGGCGCCAACCTGCTTGCCGTAGGCCCACAGCTTGCCGAACTTGAGCCAGATGTTGCACATCACGCAAGGATTGGGAGTTCGCCCCGCCACGTACTCGTCGGCGAAGTAATCCTTGATCCGCCCGAATTCGCGCTCAAAGTCCAGCGCGTAGAAAGGCATATCGAGCCGGTCGGCAACCCGCTGGGCGTCCGCGGCATCGGCCACGCTGCAGCAGGTCTTCGCCCGCCGCTCCGCATCCAGGGCATAGGAACCGGTCCGCATGAACAGACCGATCACATCGTACCCTTGTGCCTTCAGCAAGCATGCGGCGACCGAGCTGTCAACTCCGCCGCTCATCGCCAGTACAACGCGTTGTGCCATGCGACCTCGTTTCAATCCGCCCCCGGCGGTGAGGCCGGGGGAAATATCCGGGTCACGAGCGGGGGTCCTCGGATCCGTTAGCCTGCCTGAACATCCTATGGCTGAGGACCAGCCAGCGGCAAGTCGATCCGGCTGAGGTGGACCCCTAAAACTGGATCACTCGGGATGTTAAACTGATCAGAGATCACTGTTCCATTCCGAGGAGCGTCACGACACACACACAAAGAAGCGACATTCCCTCGCCGAACGAGGTTCGGGCGGTCCGCCACAGGTATCTGAAATCGGTGCCGGGGAATAGAATAGAAGTCCGGCGTTCGAGGCTCACCCACACTTGCGTGACGACCTCCGATGGCTCAACTGACTCTTTTCGATTCCGAAGATCGACCTGCCCAGGCCAGGCGGCTGGCCGAGAAACTTCACGGCCTGGCCGAGCGAAACGTGTTTTTCGGCACCTCCTCGTGGAAATACGAGGGCTGGCTGGGGGACATCTACAGCAAGGACCGCTACGTCGAGCGGGGGAAGTTCTCTCAGAAGAAGTTTGAGTCCGAATGCTTGCGGGAGTATGCCGAAACATTCCCCGTGGTGGGCGGCGACTTCAGCTTCTACCAGTTTCCCTCCCCCTCATACTGGGAGAAGCTTTTCGACGAGACGCCGTCGGCCCTCAAGTTCGGTCTCAAGGTTCCTGAAGAAATCACAGTGCCGAGGTGGCCCGGCCACGCCAGGTACGGCACGCGTGCGGGTAGCGCGAACCAGGGCTTCCTGGACAACCGTCTTTTCCACGAACAGTTCACCTGGCCCCTGGAACGCTATCGCGACCGGGTCGCGGCCTTGATCTTCGAGTTCGGCACGTTCGCCAAATCCACCTTTCCCAGGCCAGCCGACTTCCTGGCGCGACTCGGTCCGTTTCTGGCTTCCGTGTCACGCCATTTTCGCTACTCGGTGGAGATCCGCAACTCGGAGTACATGGGGCCGGATTACTTCTCGTTACTCCAGTCCCATAACACGGCGCACGTTTTCAGCGCGTGGACGCGAATGCCGGAATTGCTCGACCAGATCGACATGCCGGGCGCCTACACGGCCGATTTCACGGTCGTTCGCGCGCTTCTCAGGAAGGGCCGCGCCTACGAGCAAGCCGTCAAGGCGTTCGAGCCCTACAAGCGGATCCAGGAGCCGAACCCCGGAGCGCGCGAGGCGATGCGGCGAATTGCCGAGCGGGCCTGGAAGACCCGCCAGCCCGCATACGTCTTCGTGAACAACCGGCTCGAGGGAAACGCGCCGGGGACGATTGAGGCAGTGGCCGACGCGATCGGCGGTTATAATTAACAATTATCAATTAACATGAGATCTTGTCACTTCAGGAGGACCAGAAGATGCCCTCGCCCTTTCCAGGGATGAATCCTTTCCTGGAGCACCCGGATGTCTGGAGTACGTTTCACACAGGGATGCTCGCGGCGATGGCCGATCGGCTCTCGGCCCAGGTTCGCCCTGATTATCTTGTACACATGGAGGCCCACCTCTGGATCCATGAGCGGGCGGACGATCACGAAGACGGGGGATTGAGCAGAAGACTGATCGGCCGGAGCGACGTTTCTATTTCCAAGAGTAGGGCTGCTACGAGTGGTGGTTTCATGAGCTCAGAAGCTGAGACAGCGGTGCTAACCCCGGCGATGCGAATCCTGATTCCGCTGGTCGACATCGAGCGACAGCGCTACCTGGAGATTCGCGACAGGAGGAACCGCGAGCTTGTGGCAGTTGTTGAGCTGCTGAGCCCGGTCAACAAGAAGTCCGGGCCCTACCGCGCGCAGTACTTGACCAAGCGGTCCGAGATCCTGGCTTCTCCGGCACACCTGGTCGAGATCGACTTGCTGCGCGACGGACGCGCCATGCCCGATCAGGAGCGCCCCTCCAGCACGTACGGGGTGATGGTCAGTCGCGTCGAGGAGCGGCCTGCAGCCGACTTCTGGCCGATCGGGCTTCGACAGCCCTTGCCCACGATTCCGGTGCCACTACGGCAAGCTAATTCCTATGCTTCCCTCGAGCTCCAGGTGTTACTGCACCAGGTCTACGACCGGGGAACCTACGCCGAGGAGATCTACGAACAGGAGGCCGGGCCCACGCTCGATCCAGCGGATCTTGACTGGGCGGAGCATGTGTTAAGCCAGGCAAAACTCTAGTGGGCGTCATTACTGCGAAGATGCACGACCCCGCATGTATTACGAGGCGCTCAGCGCGTTTCGTCGGCCGAGATCGTCTCGCCCCCGGCGCGACTCATGAGCTTGTTGAGAACCAGCTTGCTGATCGTCTGGTTGACCGGGCGGATGCTGCCGTCGCAATTCACCAAGTTCACCTGACCGGGATGCTTGCTCATCCAGTACGTGTAGTAGTTGACACCCTGGATGACGATCGGCTGGTTGAGGGTGCGATCGATGTTGGTCCGGACGCAGCAGCTCGTGGCCATGGACCAGTTGCCCGTAATGGTTTCGCCGATCAGGATCGTGTTGGTCGTCCCGTCCAGGATATTGGCGATGCTCACGGTCGAGTTCTGATAGGTCACGCCATTATCGTACAGACAGCAATATTGATTGGTGGGGTCTTGCGTGGGGCAGTTAGAGTCTGCCACCGGAAGGATCATTCCGCCCGCCATGTTGCCCCGTTAGTCCGATGGTCCGATTGGCTGGGTCGAGCCGGTCTGGGTCGTCGTCTCCGGACGACGGTTCGAAGGGCAGACAAACACATCCAGGGTCCGGCGAATGGCCGTGGAGTTCTCGATATTGGTCGGAGGCAGAAGGAGATTCAGCTCGTTGAAAAGGTTGGTCTGCTCGAGCTTGCCGAAAAGGCTGGGAAGCAACCCCCACATGTAGGTCTGATAGGGGGTCGCAGTCGTCGCGCAGTTGCTGTCGGTGAGCAGGTTGCCGTTCGTGTCGTAAACCGGGGCCTGGCAGTACCAGCCCGAGGGAAAGGCGTTGTACGCATCGTGATACTGCAGGGCGGCCAGACCTAGCTGCTTGAGGTTGTTCTGGCACTTGGCCCGATTTCCCGCCTCGCGAGCGGACTGAACCGCGGGAAGCAAGAGCGCCACCAGTACGCCAATTATGGCAATGACCACAAGCAGCTCGATGAGGGTGAAGCCGGTCGATGATCGCGGCGGGTTCGGTTTACGCGGCATCGTTGGTCCCCCGGCCCGGCGACAAGAGAACTGCTGCTTGCGGCCCTTTTCCTGTTGTAATGGTTAGCCTTTGTACAAGATACACGATTGGCTGACGCGTTGCCAACGACTTGGGTTTCGGATCGTCCTCCCATGGCGCCCTCGACGTCCGCCGTCCCCGTCCGAGCGGCCGCGTGGTCACTCCGCCCGCGGGGCTTGGCTCATTCCAGCTCAACCGACCAGTAGGCGTTGTCGAGAAAGGCTTTCCAGCTTCGGTACTTGCGGTGGGATAGCTTGAGGCGAAGCGCTGGGCTGGTCCGGGGCTCGGCGGGCTCGCGATAAAGTCTCATGGAGGCCTCGCCAGGCGTCCTGCCCCCCTTCCGCACGTTGCACTTCAGGCAGGCGCAGACGATATTCTCCCAGATGGCCCGCCCTCCCTGGCTGCGCGGGACAACGTGGTCGAGGCTGAGCTCGCTGGTGGCGAACTTGCGGCCGCAATACCGGCAACGATTGCCATCCCGGGCGAAAATGTTGCGGCGGTTGAACTTGACCTTCTGCCTGGGCAGCCGGTCGTAAGCCAGCAGACGGATGATCCGAGGAACCTGGATCTCGAAATGGACAGTGCGGACGAACTTGTCGTCGGGTCCCTTGAACAGTGACCGGGCCTGGGAGGCCTCGCGCCAGGAGCTGAAGTTGAACGCAACATACTGGCCGTCGTCGATCGTGATGACTTCGGCCAGTTCCTTGAACAGCAGGCAGAAGGCACGCCGGACCGAAATCACGTGAACGGCCGTGAAGAACTTGTTCAGTACAAGGACGCTGCCATCAAGGGCACAACCGGCGCCGCTGATCATGGACAAGGCTCTCCTCGGCTGCGTGACGGAACAGGGCTCGGCTTGCCGTGGTCAAACCAGAAGATCGGGCCCAGAGCAAAGGAAAGGCTTGATGGGCGGAGCTAAACTCGATTCTCGAGCCTGATGGAACTGTCCGGTGATGGAGAGCCGCCGGGGCTGCCGGCTTACCGCAGCTCCTCCCGGACAGCGCGTCCCACTTCGGCTGTGGTTGCAGCTCCTCCGAGGTCGGGCGTTCGCGAAGCTGGACGCTCGAGAACTCTCGCCACTGCACGGCGAACCCGCTCCGCAGCGGCCGCGGCGCCCACGTGGTCAAGCATCATCGCCACCGACAAGATGGCGGCCAGCGGGTTGGCAATCCCCTTGCCGGCGATGTCGGGGGCCGACCCGTGCACGGGCTCGAACATGCTGGGCGCGCTTCGCTCGGGGTTGAGATTGCCGGAAGCCGCCAGGCCCATGCCGCCCTGGAGCACGGCACCCAGATCGGTGATGATGTCGCCGAACATGTTGGTGGTCACGATCACGTCAAACCGCTCCGGATTGACGACCATTCTCATGCAGCAAGCGTCCACGTGCTGATAGTCGCACTTGATGTCAGGATAGTCACGCGAAATTTCCGTGAAGGCCCGCATCCAGAGGTCGTGGGCGAAGGTCAGGACGTTGGTCTTGGCGACCAAGGTCACCTGGCGCGTCAGGCCGCGATCGATCTCTGCTTTGGTCAACCCCCGAAACGGACCCTGCCTGGCCCGGGCTCTCGCGTGTTCGAAGGCGAACCGCAGAGCCCGATCGACCCCGGCCCTCGTGTTGATCGAGGTCTGGATGGCCACCTCCTCGGCGGTACCCTTGCGAGTGAAGCCGCCCGCGCCCACGTAAAGATCCTCGTTGTTCTCGCGGACGACCACCATGTCGATGTCCTCGGGTCCCTTGCCCCGAATCGGAGTCTCCACGCCGGGATAGAGGCGGACGGGCCGAAGGTTGATGTACTGGTGAAAATCGAACCGCAGCCGCAGCAGAATGCCTCGTTCGAGAATTCCGGGCGCCACCTCGGGGTGGCCAACCGCTCCTAGCAGAATCACGTCGCAACCACGGAGCTTCTCGATGACCCCCGCGGGCAAGACCTCGCCCGTCGCCAGGAATCGCCCGCCTCCCAGATCGAACCGGTCAAGCGTGTAGTCGAAGCCTTCGAGCTGAGCCACATCGCCAAGAATCGCAAGACCTTCCGCGATCACCTCGGGACCGACGCCGTCACCCGGAATCACACCGATCTTGAACAACATCGCCTCCGCGGTAGGACCCGAGACATTGTTTGAATATCATTGGTTTTGTTACGATCATGGACCTCACAATTGGGAGCCGCGTCCCGTTCGCCGGTCCGGATCGTAGAATAGCGCAGACGAGTTTGGTTATAATAACATCAGGGTGCCAGCCTCACAAGTGACGGCCGGCGGTGTGGGCCCTTCGTCGACCCTGAGGTGTCGGGTTGAGTCGCGTCGTCAGCCGTGCGTAAGTCGAAGAAGGTATGGAGAACATCGTTGACAACGCCAGAAGCCGGACGATACTTACTTGCGGCGGCGCTGGAATCTCGCGCGGTCTATCAACACTTCCTTGGTCGGTTCCAATAGCTCAATCATCGTTGATTGTCTAAATAGGCAGTCGGCTCGGTCCCTGATCGGGGGGACGGAGAGCTCGGAGACGGCGGCATGGCCACCTCGGTCGAAGGCAGTTCCCCGGGAAAAGACCCCAGAGGGCTATCGAGTCTCGACGAGACCGATCTGGAAAAATCGATCCTCCGCCGGGGCCTGGCGACCGTGGGCGAGGTCGAGGCCTGCAAGAACCACCGGTCCAAGCTCGCGGCCAAGGACAAGCAGTCCTCGCCCAACCTGCTGGAAGTGATGGTCGATGCCAAGGTCCTCACGCGAAGTCAAATGATCCGCCTGCTCCAAGAGAAAGGCGAAGCAACGCGCAAGCTCGAGATCCCCGGCTATCAGATCATTGAGCGGTTGGGTCGGGGCTCGATGGGGGCCGTCTACAAGGCGAAGCAGATCAGCGTCGATCGAGTGGTGGCCGTCAAGGTGCTGCTCGATTCCCTGGCTCAGAACAAGGAGTTCATCAAGCGCTTCGAGCACGAGGCCAAGATCGCCGCCAAGCTCTCCCACAACAACGTGGTCAATGCGATTGATGCCGGAGAGGCGAGCGGGCGTTTCTTCTTCGTGATGGAATACGTCGAGGGACTGACCATCAAGGACTACCTCGACAAGAACAAGATGTTCGACGAGAAAGAGGCCGTCCGGATCGTCCTGGCCGTGGCCGAGGCACTCAAGCATGCCGGCCACCGGGGCCTGATCCATCGCGATATCAAGCCGGAGAACGTGATCCTGACCAAGGACGGCGGCGTCAAGCTTGCCGACCTCGGGCTGGCCCGGCTTACCGACGACGAGAAGTGGGGCCTGGCCGAGGCAGGGATGGCCATCGGCACTCCTTACTACATCAGCCCCGAGCAGGTCCGGGGACAGACTGACATCGATATCCGGGCCGACATCTACGGCCTGGGTGCGACCTTTTACCACATGGTCACAGGCCGGGTTCCGTACGGCGGCGACAACCCCTCGGAAGTGATGCGCAAGCATGTTGACCCACGGGTCCAACTGGTGCCGCCAGACCACCTCAACACCCGGCTTTCCAGCGGTTTGGGCATGGTTGTCGAGACAATGCTCGCCAAGAATCGCGAGCACCGCTATTCCACACCGGACGATCTCATTCTCGATCTCAAGTGCCTGTTCCAGGGTGAGAGCCCGATGATCGCCGCGCAGAAGCCGGAAAGTCTCGAAGCGCTCGCTCAGGGCGACGCCGACACCGACGTGACAGGCGATGCGGAACCAAGCGAGGAGCAAATGATCGAGCTCGCAGGGATCGTCAACAACCGCAATCAGATCATCGCGACCATCGCCATGCTGCTGGCTGTCTCAGTCATCACGAATCTGATCCTCTTGACGACCCGCTGAAATCGCCCGGGCGGAAGCCGGACCTGCCGCCAGATCAATCAGTTCTTGCTGAAGTCAAACGAGCGGATCGCCTCTTTCCCGAGCGGATCATTCACGAACTTGCGATGGCAGGCCGGGCAAAGATCGAACCGGAAGCCCTTGTGGAGCGTCGAGGATAGCTCGTCCGAGCTGAGTGCCTCGTCACGCTGAAGAATCTGCGAGACTGCTTCCATCGGATCATCCTCGAGATCATCTTCCTTGATTTCGGTCGGGTCAAAACCGGGATAAGCTTCAATCTTCACCACGAACCGACCATCTGTGCACATGGTCAAGTCCTTGCCGCAGAGATCGCACGTGAAGTGGACCATCAGCGTTTCATCCCTCAGAATTGATGGGCCGGTCCCAAGTGTCCGGTCGTGTTCACAAAACTCGATTCTAACCTCGGGGCCAGGGTCCGTCCAAGCCCTGTCTTGGTTATTCCAGGAATCCGGAAACGCGTCGGTTCTGTCAAGGCGAGTATCACGCCGAGGATTCCCAGGGCAGAGCCCATCAGCCCGCAAATCACTTCTACGGGTTGGTACTCTAGCTGGATAACATGATCTCCGGCCGGCACCGAAACCGACATGAATGTATCTCGATACGTACTGATCGGGACGGGGTCGCCATCGATCCGGGCGGTCCAGCCGGCGTCCCACGTTTCCCGGATCAGAATCCGGTCGCTGGCGGGCGCGTGGGTCCGCAAGACGGACCGGCCGGGATCGCGCTGGGCCGAAACGAGCGTGGCCCCCGCCAGGCTGCCGGCCCAGGCCGGCGAGCCCAGCCAGGTGATCCAGACATCGCCCGTTCGCTCGACCCGAGCGAAGCGGTCAGGGGGCGGTGGTGATGCCCCCACCACGGCCTTGACGCATGCGGCTTCCAGGCGCTCCCGCGCTCGGTGCACGCCCTCCCACGTAATCTGATTGCGACTGGAGAGACTCTCGGATCCCTTTCCCTTCTCGAACAGCGGTGCAAACCATTGCAGGCTCCGCGCCAGCTCGACCGAATCATAGTTGCGGGGATCGCACAGGCCGAACCGCATGAGCACGTTGGGAGGAAGCTCCTCGCCGATGCCCAGCGCGCGCTGACCGGGCTCGAGCCCGCGGCGCAACCGCGTGATCAAGGGCGGCTCGAAGCCCTGGATTTCCGGAGCGATGGCCGGGTTCAAGCCCATGCCGAAGTGCGCGAGCTCGATCAGTGTCAAGCCGATCAGTACGGGAGGAAGCCTGCTCGCCAGGCCAGGCCCTTGCCTCGCTGCCAGCAGGGCCAGTACAGCCAGCGCAAGCAGCTCGCAGGCGGCCAGGCCGTAGTAGCGAGGCAGGAACGCCAGTGCCGCCCGAACCTGCCGCGCGCCGCGCGCCTGGTAGATCGCCATGTCGGCTTGCGGTGCGACCCGGGCGGCCGCGCGGTAGTGCCGTTCCGCTTGGTGTCGGAGCAGCGGCTCGAGCCGGGGAATGAAAATCGCGATCCCGCCCAGAAGTCCAGCTCCCAGTACCCAAACGGCGACCCAGGATCGCGCGAGGTGCTCGCCCCGCGCCAAACCGTCGATCCCGAACGCTCCCAGCAAGCTCAAACTGAATGCGACCCAGAGCGAGAGCCGGCGGTTGTCGGTCACGTCGAGCACGGGCAGGGCGCGCAGCAGGTTGTCGACCGGAAAAAGGCGGAACGCGCCCAGCGCCCCGACGACACCCAGCGCCACGAGGAAGCCGACCTCGGGCCGGCGGCCGCGCTGGCCGAGCGCCAGAGGCGTTAGCCAGATCAGGGTTGCCAGCCCCGCGTAACCGCCGGCCGATTCGTTCAGGTTGTGCACGCCCAGGTCCCGTGCCAGGTTGGGATGGCCGCGTCGCTGGCTGCCATACATGTAGGGAAACGCCGTGCAGACGACATCCGGCAGGCGGGGCCGCGACAGTGCCCACCATGCCTTCGTCGCGCGCCGGCGATCGCCCCAGACCGGGCTCTTCGCAAGATAGTAACCCAGCGGAATGATCTGTGCGGCGCCCACGACCAGGCCAAGAGCGATCCCTGCCGCCCACGCGAGCACGCGCCGCCCACGATCGCGCCACGACCCGAACGCCGCCACGGCCCGCCAGGACGCAAACAGCCCGGCGGTCAGAAGGACATGCGCACTGGTCTGAATGTGCCCACCCACGATGACCAGCCCGACCACGACCGAGAGCATCCCCGCCCGCCTGGCCCGGGGTTGGTTCAGAACCCCATCGCTAGCCAGCAACAGCCAGGGCAGCCAGATGGCGACCGGAGTCACCGGATAGAGCAGCCAGACAACCAAGAACCCGCAGAAGGGATAGACCAGTCCCGCAAACCAGCGCCCCCAGTACCCGCACCCCCACGACCGCGCGAGCAAAAACATTCCCAGCCCGGCGGCCCAGAGCCGCCCCGCGGCCATCCATGCCAGGGCGCGAGGCACCGTGCCCAGATAGGCGATCAGGTGGAACGGGTCGAACACCGCGCTCTGGCCGCAGGCAAGATGGGGCGCTCCGCACCCCGCGTACGGGTTCCAGAGCGGCAGACGTCCCTGCCGGATCATCGTCCGGTTGAACTCCAGCCACGGCTGGAACTGAAGTACGGGATCCATCAGCAGACGATTGATCGGTTCGTAATCGCCCGTGGCGCCACGTCGAAAGCTTGCCTCCACCAGCAGGACATCGGCCGGGCTCAGAATGCGGCCGCCCAGCAACGTCTCGTGAAAATAGACAGTCAGGCAGCCCGCCAGCATCAAGGCAAAGCCAAGCGTTTCTCGGAACGATCCCACGGTGCCTGGCCTCCCTGCCCTGCGGCCGAGCAGAAGTCTTTTTCCTCGCGGACGTTGTAACATAGGTCGGTGAGCCGGAAACCGACAAGCCGAAACGACCGGAATCCGGCCCCCGGACGCGTCGGTCAGCAATCCCATTCCGTGGGCGATGCGCAACTCTGTCTTGAAAGCGAAGCTGAGAAAAGGATAATAGAATTTTTCACACTGTGGAAATCCCAGAGGTCCCCCTCCCGGAGAATGCGTTCGTGGCTGTACCAAAGAGACGTAAATCAATATCAGCAAAGGGAATGCGGAGGAGCCACGACTTCCTGGTCGCTCCCGCACTGAATGTCTGCCCCCAGTGCAAGCGCGCGGTCCCGCCCCACAAAGTTTGCGAGCTGGTCGAGGAATGCGGCAACGTGCAACGAAGCAAGCCGCACAATCCGCTCGCCAAAGAGAAGGCCAAGAAATAATTTCAGATTCCAGGACGACGCGGGCATCGAGCCTTCGGAAATCGATTCGTGGCGGATTGCGCGGTCGCGAGGAGAGGATTCAATGGGTCGTGAATGTGAAGTCAGCGGCAAGAAGACCTCGTTCGGCAATCACAAGACCGAGCGCGGCAAGGCCAAGTACCTGGGCGGCGTCGGCAAGAAGACCACTGGCCTGAGCCGCCGTACGTTCAAGCCGAATCTTCAGTGGATTCATGTATGGCTGCCCAACGGGAAGACCCGCTATGTCCGGGTGGCCACGTCGGTGATTCGTTCCGGCCAGTTGACACTCGAGGTTGACGGCAAGGAGCGGACCTTCCCGCTCATCAAGGCGTCCAAGGGCAGCACGGAAGCTCGGAAGCGGCTCAAGAACCTGTATCCGATCTGATCTCCGCGGCATCACCGGCCGGTGATGATCGCGTCAACAGTGGCGTCGAGCAAGAGCTGCATCTCCAGCCGCTGGAGCCGGCGGGCCAGGGTTTCCTGATCGCTTCCCGGCCGGGCCCCGGTGCAGAGGTCGATCATGGCCTGGGAGTCCCATGCGTCGCGGCCTGCGAGCCGCGCGGTCCAGCGGTCGTCGCCATGCCCTTCCAGGATTGGCCGGGCCGCCTGGGAAAGAGGGCCGAAGACGGCATGGCGGCCGACCCTGCGAAACCAATAGGCGGCATTACCGGCATCGGGCTCGCGACGATGAGCGATGCCGTGCCAGTAGGCTGAGAACCGCCGCTCGCCCAGGTCATCGGCGGCCTGCGCGGCCACGTGGCTGGGATCCCAGAAGTCATGGATCTGGAGCAATCCTGCGGCCAGGGCCAGCCGGGCCGGGCGGTTTGAGCCCGGCAGCAGCTTCGCGATCGCCGGCTCTTCGAGAGCGGTCTTGAGCCGGGGACGGGGAGGCGCCTGCCGGATCAAGGCAGGCCCCAGGGCATCGTCACCGCCCAGGGCCGCGAAGGCCAGGCTCGCCAGCAGATCGGCTGCGGCAAGTTCGCTGATACCGGCGGATTCCCCAGCCTCGAGTCGCCCGATGATCTCGGCAACAGGAAGCGCGCTGCCACCGCGAAGCCGTGCCTCTCCGCCGACGCCATTCAGTCGCTCCCAGAGTGATCCCATGCGGCACCTCGGATGAATCATGCCGGACGCTCAGAGACCTTTCCAGTTCTCGATGCTCCAGAGAACGTCCTGGAAAAGGACAAAGATCATCAGGCAGACGACCAGCACCAGGCCAACCACGATCCCCGCGCCCAGCGCGGATTCGGGCAGCGGGCGGCCTCGAATCTTCTCGGCCATCAGGAAGAGCATCTGGCCGCCGTCGAGCGGCGGAACCGGCAGAAAGTTGATCACGGCCAGGTTGATGCTCAGGATGCCAAGGAAACGGATCAGGTCGTTGATACTGGAGCGAGCGGTACTGTAGGCGATTCCGACGATCCTGATGGGGCCAGCCAGCCCCCTGGGACCAAGCCGTCCCAGCACGAGGTTCCGAATCGTGCCGTAGATGCTCAGGATGTTCTCGATCGTGTCGTCCCAACCGCGTCGCAAGGCTGCGGCGATGGATTGCGGCGGTAGCTTCTGAACCAGGCGCATGAACGCGAGACCTCGCGATGGGAAGAACCAGGTGGGACTGGGCTCGGCCTTGATCTCGATGGGTTTGGAGCCTTTGTTCACGACCATCGAGACGGCCGTGTCCGAGCTGTACTGAAGGTTCCAGAACGCCTTGATCCAGGCCGGCGACGCCTCGTCGAAAGTGATCGTGTCGGGCTTTGACGCCGAGCTCTCCGTCTTGCTCCCCTTGACCTTGACAACCTCGACGAGTCGGGGCGGCGCGATGGTGACCGCGCTGATGACGTCGCCGGCCTTGAGCCCCGCTCTGGCCCCGGGCGAGCCCGGCGCGACGGCCGCGATGCGGGGCCGGATAGCGTAGCAGAGTCCCAGGCCGGGAACATCGAGCGCATCGCTGGACGCGGGCATGTCGGTCCATGGGGGCGTGTCATCGGGAGTGACCGTGAGGGTGTGGGTATGGCCCGTTTTCGATCCATCCGCGGCGGTCCGCTCCACTTCGAATGTCATCGGCTTGCCCGCATTGTCGTAGCAGAGGCTGGGCAGCCGTATCGGGTCGACGTCGTCGCGGCCACCCACCTTGACGATCCGGTCTTCCTTGCGGAAGCCTGCCCGATCGGCCGGCGAGTCTTTCCGGATCGCAGCGATCGGTTCGAAGGTCATGCGGAGTCCGAAATCGACGAAATTTGCCGGAGGGAAGGTGAGATCGAACCGGTTCAGAAGCTTGCCGGGGGCATCCTCGGTTCCTTCACGCCGTTCGATCACGTGAACCAGAGGCTGGTCAGGGAAGCGGGCGAGCAGGCGATGATACTGGACGATGTCCTGGACGGGGGTCGGTTCCTGGCCGGCCGGCCCGACCGCGACCAGAGTATCGACGGGACGCGTGTCTTCCTGGGCCTCAGACTGTGGGTACTGGGGAGGGTTCTTCATGATGCCCGCAGGGAGCAAAAGAACCAGGAGACTCAGACTGTTGCTGTTATGCACGCCGATCGTGGGTCGATCGGATCCCGCCTCGCGGCGGGGCTGGATGTCCAGCCCGACCAATTCCGCGTGCTCGGGACGCTTCACTTCGAAGTGGAGGGCCTGTCCCTGGCCGCTGAGAACGACCTTGAGCGTCATGCTGTTCCAGCTCAGGTCGCCCCTCCCGTCGATCGCCACGATCTCGTCGCCGGCTCGCATGCCGGCATCATAGGCCGGCGACGCCGGCTCGACCCCGCCAACCAGGGCGGGCGTCTCGACCATGCCTTGACCGTAGGCGTACACAAAGCAGCCCAGGCCGAGGATCACGTTCATGATCACGCCGGCAGAGATGATGGCCATCCGCGCTCCGACGCTCTTGTTGCTGTAGGCCCTGGGATCGGTTGACTTGCTGGCCTCATCCGCTGGCTCTTCACCCAGCATCTTGACGAACCCGCCCAGCGGGACGGCCGCAATGACATATTCCGTCTCGCCGCGTTTGAAGCCCATCAGCGTGGGCCCGAAGCCGATCGAAAACTTCTCGACTTTTACCCCGTTCCATTTGGCTATCAAGAAGTGGCCCAGCTCGTGGATGAATATGACGAAGCCCAGGCCGAACACGACCTTGAAGACGTTCCAGAAGACGTCCCAGAACCAGCTCAGGGTTTCCAACATTGCACCTCCAGGCGAGCCCGCGCATCGACTTTCCATAACTGATCGAGCGAGGGGTGGGAATCAAATGGGTGACTGTCGAGTGCGGCCCGGCAAGCCCGGGGAATGTCCAGAAAGCCGATCTCGCCACCGAGGAAACGTGCCACCGCGGCTTCGTTGGCGGCATTCAGGGCTGCTCCGGCGGTTCCTCCTCGCCGCATCACCTCAAAACCCAGGTCAAGGCAAGGAAACGTCTCGCGGTCGGGGGGCTCGAAGTGGAGAGCGACCGGGCGGGTCAGGTCGAATTGAGGGCCAGGCGCCGGGTAACGGTCAGGATACGTCAGAGCATACTGGATCGGCAGCCGCATGTCCGGCGGAGAGAGTTGAGCGACCACGCTGCCGTCGATGAACTCGACCATCGAATGGACCACGCTCTGGGGATGAATGACCACCTCGATCTGGTCCGGATCAAGCCCGAACAGCCACCGCGCCTCGATGACTTCCAGTGCCTTGTTCATGAGCGTGGCCGAATCGATCGTGATCTTCGGGCCCATCTGCCAGGTCGGGTGCTTGAGCGCCTCGTCCGCGGTCACGTCGGTGAGCTCGCGGCGCGTCTTGCCTCGAAACGGCCCGCCCGAGGAGGTCAGAATAACGCGTCTGACCTCTTTGTGCGCCCCGGCCTGAAGGGCCTGGAAGATTGCCGAATGCTCGCTGTCCACGGGAAGCAGGCTCGCCCCCCGGCTGCGTGCCAGCTCCATCACCTGGGATCCGGCGACGACCAGAGTTTCCTTGTTGGCCAGGGCGACCGTCTTGCCAGCCTCGAGCGCCGCCCAAGTTCCGTCCAAGCCCGCCGCGCCCACGATCGCGCTGAGCACTCGGTCCGTCGCCGGGTCCTGAACCATCCGGACGACGCCTTCAAGGCCTTCGAGAACTTCCACATCCAATCCGCGGAGTTCGCGCCGCACCAGTTCAACCGAGTCACGGTCCGTCACCGTCACGAACCGGGGCCGAAACGTCCGCGCCTGCTCGATCAGCGATGTTCCGCTTGTGTGGGCGCTGAGCCCCCAGGTCCGGAGCCGCTTCCCGCCGTCATGCTCGACCACATTCAGCGTGCTCCGCCCGATCGAACCGGTCGAGCCCAGGATAACGACACGAGTGTGCGAGTCTCCGGTCTTCATCAACAATTCCGGTCCCCTTGTGTCGTCGTCCGGATGTCCTCAACCCGGCTCGGCCCGTGCAGGACGAGGCATCTGCCGTGCCGACATCGCGCCTGGCTCGGCGGGAGCCGCCCTCTTCCGGGATGTCCCGCGTTCACGCCCCCGCGCACTGAGCCCGACACCAGCCAGCTTGCGCCACCGAAGCTCAATAGCACTATAGGAATTCGCTCTCGACCCGACAAGCAGAGCCCGGATGAGCGATTGCCCGTCGCCCGCTGAGCTGAATGCGCGACCTCTCTGAACAATTGATCCATCGGCAAGCATCCTTGCTCCGTTGACACTTGGCTTCGATTGGCTTCGCTCAGAGCTTGTGTCTTTTCCTAAAAGGCATTCCACAAAAGAGTTATATCATTGTAATTGGCTTCGTTCTGCCATTTATCGAATCCGATGTCGTTTCCTATCCCGGCCTTCTCCCTCCGCGAGAGCACCGCCCCTGGCCATGCACCCGCCGTGCTCCCGTGTGGACGTTGTTCATCGCCTGTTGAATTAGGTTAGTCAAGAAGTCCGAGGGCGATTCTATTTCGGCGCGAAAAAGCAGATTCCTGTGGGGGTCAGTTCCGGCCATGCACTCACGACTAGGGCTGTATAGCTTGAAAACCGCCCATGCGCTGGCGTGTCAATCCTCATCGAGGTAAAACAACCAACTGGAGATCCGTATGCGCGAGAACCGCCTATACGGTCCGGAGGGAGGGGGGACCGAACTAAATCGGTCCTTCCTACTCTTATCCCCTATCGAAGGCTAGGAATCTTGACGATCATGAACATCAACGGGAAAATCTCCATTGTCACTCTCAGGAGTACTCCGCGATGAGCAGGGTGAACCGCACCTGGGATGAGATCGCCATCGGTGACGCCGGCGAGCTGACCCGCGTCTGCACTGCCGACGACATCGTTGTCTTCGTCCTCGCCTCCGGCAACTACAGCCCGGCCCATCTGGCCCCCACACCGGAAGCCGTCGCGCCGAGCATGTGGGTCGGCTCGCTCTTCTCGTCCGTCCTCGGCAACGTCCTTCCCGGCCCTGGGACAACCTACCGGAGCCAAACGCTGCGCTTCCACGGGCGCGTCCACGTCGGCGACGAGCTCACCATCCGGGTCACCGTCACCGACAAGCAAGCGGACGGGCGCCTTGTCATCCTCGATTGCCGGCTGGTCAACCAGCGGGGAGAGTTGGTCGCGGACGGCGTCGCGGAGGTCATTGCCCCGGACCACAAGCTGAAGGCCGAGGACGTCGTCCTGCCAAACCTGAAGGTGATGCGGCACGACAAATACAGGCGGCTAATCGCCCAGGCCCGTTCCATGGGTCCGCTCGATGTAGCGGTGGTCTTCCCCACCGACGAGGTCTCGTTGCGGGGGGCCATCGAGACCGCGGAGGCCGGTTTGATCAACCCGATCCTGATCGGTCCGGCGGACACGATCCGGGCCCTGGCCGACGAGGAGGGGGTAACGCTCGGGGACGTCCGCATCATCGATGCGGCTCAGGCGCAAGAGGCCGCGGCCAGGGCGGTCAAGCTGGTCCATGAAGGCGCCGCACGGGCGATCATGAAGGGTAACCTGCACACCGACCAGTTGGCGCACGAGGTGGTCCGTTCGACCGGGGGGCTGCGGGCCGGCCGCCGCATCAGCCACGTCTTTATATTGGACGTCCCGGGCCTCGATCGCTTCCTGCTCGTGACCGACGCCGTGATCAACATCCTCCCGCCCCTGGAGACGAAGGTCGACATCGTGCAGAACGCCATCGATCTGGCGCTCGCGCTGGGGGTGAGCACGCCGAAGGTCGGCATCCTCTCGGCGGTCGAGACGGTGAACCCTCAGATCCCCTCCACCCTGGACGCGGCGGCGTTGAGCAAGATGGCCGAGCGCGGCCAGATCAAGGGCGGCCTCGTCGACGGGCCGCTCGCCATGGACAACGCCATCAGCACGGAAGCGGCCCGCACCAAGGGCCTCAAGTCGCTGGTGGCGGGCAACGCCGACGTCCTCGTCGTGCCCAACATCGAGGCCGGGAATATGGTTGTCAAGGAGCTGACCTTCCTCGCCGGCGCCGACATCTCCGGGATCGTTGTCGGGGCGCTGGTCCCCGTGATCGTCACGAGCCGCGCCGACAACATCCAGTCGCGGCTCGCGTCGTGCGCTGTGTCCACCCTCTATGACGCCTACCAGAAGACTTTCAAGCCGCGGAAGGATATTGCACCATGAGTCACGACGTGCTCGTAATCAACGCCGGATCCTCCAGCATCAAGGTCTCGCTGTACGTCCCCGGCACCGCGGACGAACCGGAGCTGCAGATGGCGGGGCAGGTGGAGGGCATCGGGACAGCCCCGCGCGCGATCCTACGCCGCGCCAGCAAGGAGGTGCTGATCGACCACCGCTGGCCGACCGGCGACGGCCCACGCAACCACGACCAGACGATGGAGTACATCGTCCGTGTGCTCGGGGATTTCCGTCCAAGCTGGAAGCCGGACGGGGTCGGCCACCGCGTCCTCCACGGCGGCACCCTCTACCGTGAGCCGACGATCATCGACGCGACGGTCCGCGCGAACCTGGAGGCGCTGATCCCGCTCGGTCCGCTGCACCAACCGGCGAACCTGCAGGGGATCGACGCGGCAATGAAAGCTTACCCCGATTCACTGCAGATCGCCTGCTTCGATACGGCGTTCCACCAGGGCCACCCCTGGGTCGCCGACACCTACGCCCTGCCCCGGGACCTCTATGAACAGGGCGTCCGGCGGTATGGCTTCCATAGCCTCTCTTACGCCTACATCGCAGGGGCCATGTGGCGGATCGCGCCCGAGGTGGCCGGGGGGCGGATGATTGTCGCCCACTTGGGTAGCGGCGCGAGCATGTGCGCGATCCGTAACGGTCGGAGCATCGACTGCACCTTGGGCCTCACCGGCTTGGACGGCTTGGCGATGGGCACGCGGTGCGGCCAGATCGACCCCGGCGTCCTCCTCTACCTCCTCGGCGAAAAAGGAATGACCGTCGCCGAGCTGAGCGACTTGCTGTACAAGAAATCGGGGTTGCTCGGCCTGTCCGGCCTGGGGTCCGACATGCGCGATCTGCTGGCGAGCCCCAGCTTTCCCGCGCGGCAAGCGGTCGATTACTTCATCTACCGGGCGACGTGCTCGGCCGGCTCCCTGGTGGCCGCGCTGGACGGCTTGGACGGCCTCGTGTTCACCGGCGGGATCGGCGAGAATTCCGCGGAGATC
>JBAUOX010000928.1:0-1541 GCA_049579985.1 Isosphaeraceae bacterium
TTGCAAGGGAGCCGATTTCATTGATGATGCACCCGCCCGATTGTGCGGCGCGGCACTGACTCTCGATGGCAACTTGGAGAGCTCGAACGCGTTGAGGAGCGACCGTGAATTCACCCGTCACCGCCGAGGCCGAGTGCCGCGATCCGGCGTGATCATCTCAGCCAACCTGTCCGGAGAACCGGCGGCAGCTCAAGAACTATCGTCTGGCCGATGAGCCACAGGGCCGACCCACGTGAGCTGTTCCAGCGCTTCGAGGGCAACCCGATCCTGCGTCCACGCGACTTCCCCAAGATGGTCAACGCGGTGTTCAACCCGGGCGCCACAGTCGTCGACGGCCGAACGCTGTTGCTGTTACGCGTCGAGTATCGCACCGGTCTCTCCTCTCTCGTTGTGGCAACCAGCAAAGACGGTCTGACGGGTTGGGAGATCGACCCGGTTCGGGGACTGCAGCCACGGTCGGACCGTTTCGAGGAGCACTGGGGGATCGAGGACCCGAGGATCACCCGAGTCGGTGACGAGTACTTCGTCGTCTATGTCGGGTACTCCACCGCTGGGCCGCTCGTCTGTCTCGCTAAGACGCGTGATTTCGTGCAATGGGAGCGGAGCGGTATCCTCCAGCCGCCCGAGGACAAAGACGCCGCACTTTTCCCGACGACTTTCGATGGACGGTGGGCGCTGATTCACCGGCCGGCACCGGCGATGTCGGGGTTGGGCGCTCACATCTGGCTGTCGTTCAGCCCTGATCTGCGCCACTGGGGCGACGCCCGCGTGCTGCTCGCGGCACGGCACGGTGGTTGGTGGGACGCCAACAAGGTGGGGCTCGGGCCCCCGCCGCTCCTCACCAAGGATGGTTGGCTGCTTTGCTACCACGGGGTGCGGGTCACTGCAGCCGGGTCGATCTACCGGCTCGGGTTGGCATTGCTGGACAAGAACGACCCGACCAGGGTTCTGGCGCGCGGAAACGAGTGGGTGTTCGGTCCCCACGAACCCTACGAACAATCGGGCGACGTGCCCGAGGTCGTGTTCCCGTGCGGTTGGATCCTGCGCGACGATGGCGACACCCTGCACGTCTACTACGGTGCCGCGGACAGCGTGGTCTGCCTGGCCGAGGCGAGTCTGGAGAAGCTGCTCAGCCACCTCGAAGAGCACCCGTACCCGCTGGACGAAGAGCACCCGTACCCCGCGCCTGCCGTTGGACGCCCACCGATCGCCGACGTGGCGACGTAGCGGGCGGAGGGTAGGTCACCCGGATCAGCGTTGTCGACGCCGCCGGTGAGCAGTCCGTCGAGTTCCTCGCGCACGAGCACGGAAGGGGGTAGCTCCCTCATCGACCTGGGCCTGCTTGTCATTGGTTCGCGCTAACGACACGGGCGCTCAGACTGAACCCATTTACAGGGAAGTCAGCACGTCACCCCGCCACGCTGTCGACCTAGTCGGCTGGCTCGGCGCTGAAATACGGGGCAAGCTCACCCTGCCTGACCTTCCCCCTCGGGAGGCCGGGCCGGTTGACAGGCTCAGGGCCAGCTTGGACGGGGCGGGCC
>JBAUOX010000929.1:0-17959 GCA_049579985.1 Isosphaeraceae bacterium
GCGTGGCACCTTGCAGCACATTCGGGCTGGTTTGAGCCAGCTCGCTGAATGAGAAATTACTGACGCCCAGGGTCGGAGTCAGCTTGATTCTCCAGTCGACCGGCTTGAACGCGGCGGCGCCGTGGAAAAGGTCCATGGAGAGAGAGAAGAAGTCGAGGGTGATAAAGCTGTTAGGCCTGCCGAAGAAGTTCCCCGAGTACGGCCGCTCCGTGCTCTCGAAGGGTGACGTCTGGGTTGGAAGCATGCGCCCCTCGAAATCCAGGTTGGACCTTGCCGTGATGTCCAGGAACGTGTGCTGCCCGATGATCGGATAATCCGCCTTGAAGACGTTCTGGTTGTGCGGGTCAAGTACTCGACCGAGCGCGTAGGGGTAATCGTCGGTGAGTGGGTGCCCCTTCCCGTACCGGTCCCAGTCGGGGAATCCCAGCCGCCAGCGATCCTCGATCGGGACGAAATGACTGGACTGCTGCGACTCGGTGGGAAGGACACCCGATGCCCCCGTGTAACCCAAAGGCGGAGAGTCGGGCAGGCGAAAGATCGTCTCTGGCCGGGGAAATTGCTCGGGGATCGCCGGAGGCACCAGAGCGTCGATGGGCCGTCGCAAGATCTCAGGCCGGAGACCGGGTGCAGGTCTCTCCAGCGGCTCCGGCACGCGAGGCTGTCCACTTCGTGGCTCACTCTCATCGGAGAACACCGGGGGCAAGGGCGCTGAATCCGCCCCAGGCTCGGCCCGAGCCGAGGGGGGAACCGAGGGAGCCAGGACCCCTTGGGCGCGAATATCACCGCCTTCTATACAGATCAGCACCAGGGCGATGCCCAGGACCGACGCTCGACATTGACTCGCCCCTGACTGACGCATCTAGACAGGCCCTCTTGGACATTGTGTCCACCATTAACTTGGCTCTAGGAGGCTGTCCAAGAATTCCCCCTCGAAATTCATAAGTCCTTGCCATCAAATAGCTTGCGGATTTCAAGCCTAATTAAAGTAGTTTCTTTGCTAGCAAGGACTTACGGCAAAAAAAGACGAATTCTTGGACAGCCTCCTAGCCACGCACTAATGCCGGTCGGGAGCAGCTTTGCCTTTACGAACACGTCTCCGCTCTAATAAACCTGAATCGGGCGAATGCATGGTAAACCTTGAGGGTTGTCGTGACTCTTATGAAAAAAAAGATGCTATGGGCTGTGTCGGTTGTTCTCAAAAAACAATCGAGTGGGCGCATAACTTGTGCCGATGATCACGATAACTTGTTCGGCCAATCCGTTTTCGTCGCCTCGACAGGACGGCCATGGTACGGGTAGCCGGCAAAGTCGTATTCGAATACTGTATGGGCGCACATGGAATTAAGCGTCTAAAGGCGGCGTGATTCAATGATCGGGTTTAACGTCCGACTTCCCCGCTGTCCGCGACGGCTGAATCGCGCGGCCCGGCCGACGCTTGATGTGCTGGAAGTGCGAGCGCTTTTGAGCACATCGGCGGTCAAGCTCACGGCATCGACGCAATACCCCACGAGTGTCCCTGAACTACCTCCTGGCACTATAGGCTACGATCCCTCGACCAACCCTGACCAGCTTCTCACGACATCGGACGTGAAGGCCCTGCTCGAGCGCGCCGCCGCCGCTGTCGATCTTAACGACGCGATCATCGCCGTCGTTGATCGGAACGGGACCATCCTGGGGGTTCGGGTGGAAAGTGGTGTGTCCCCGCAAATCACCGGCAATACGACGAACCTAGTCTTTGCGATCGACGGCGCTGTCTCCGAGGCGCGCACGGGCGCCTACTTTTCCAACGACACCGCGCCGCTCACGTCCCGAACGATCCAGGATATCAGTCAAACAACCATCACCCAGCGCGTCGTGGACTCGAACCCTGACGTGCCCGACCCGAACGGAGACTCGACGCTTTATGGTCCGGGCTACGTCGCCGCGGTGGGAATCAAGGGGCACTTCCCCCCGGGCATCATGTTCACACCGCAGGTCGATCTGTTCGACATCGAGGGGACCAACCGTGATAGCCTGAGCCCCGTGACCCATACTCGGTTCAACGTCCCCTCGCAGTACATCCCGCCTGGCGCGAGCCTGGTGGCGCCAGAGTCGTACGGGCAGGTCACCGGTCTCTTGCCAACGGCCCAGTCGCGGGGCATCGGGACCCTCCCGGGAGGCGTCCCACTGTACAAAACCGTCAACGGAAAGACGGCGTTGGTCGGCGGAATCGGTGTGTTCTTCCCTGGCACGACCGGCTATGCCACCGAGGAGAACTCGAAGCTCAATACCCCGCTCCTGTACAACCCCCACAAGCTCGATCTGTCGGAAGTGGCCGAATACATGGCATTCGTCGCCGCCGGCGGAAGCAAGAGCGCCGGCCTTCCGTTCAGCGGACCGGTCAACAACGCGCCGGCGCTGCCCGACTTCACGGAGCCGTTCGGCCGGATCGACCTCGCGGGCATCACGCTCGACATTTTCGGAGGTGGGGGGCTGGAAGGCCCGAAGAATCTCCTGAACTTCGGTGCGACGCTTGGAGCCGGCAATGCCAACGACGGCACCGACATGCCGGTCGACAAGCAAGGGGACACCTACCTCGCCGGCCAGGGGGTGCCATACGGCTGGCTGGTCACGCCCCATGCCGGCGGCGGACTGACCGCAACCGACGTCGAGGCGATCGTCGCCCGTGGGATCACCGAAGCCAATCAGGTCCGCGCCCAGATCCGGCTCCCCCTCAACAACACGGCCAGAATGTCCTTTGCCGTGAGCGACGAGAATGGCAACATCCTGGGGCTTTATCGCATGCAGGACGCCGATTACTTCTCGATCGGCGTGGCGGTCGCCAAGGCCCGCAACGTCGCGTATTACGACAATGCCAGCCAGCTCCAGCCTAGCGACGAGATCAAGGGAATACCGCCCGGCACGGCGCTCACGACCCGGACCATCCGCTACCTGTCCTTACCCTTTTTCCCCGAAGGAATCGACATAGATCCGCCGGGACCGGGCTCGATTCTGACCGACGGCGGCGTGACCAAGTACGGTACGAATAAGGGCGCCCCACTGCCGGCCAGCGCGTTTCAGAGCCTCCAGGGTTACGCCGACTTCAATCCCAACAGCAATTTCCACGACCCGTACAATAAAGCCAACCAAAATGGCGTCGTGTTCTTCCCCGGCAGCACACCCTTGTACAAGGACGCGACTGGCAGCGGGCTGCGGAGCCAACTGGTGGCGGGCCTGGGAGTCAGCGGTGACGGCGTGCTCGAGGACGACGATGTGACCTCCAACGCGTCGATCGCCTTTGCCCCATCCTTCACCATCCACCGGGCCGACCAGGTGAAGCTTCGCGGCGTCCGCCTTCCGTACTTCAAGTACAATCGTAATCCGCACGTGCCTCTCAACGGCGAACCGGTCAAATTGCAGCCAATCATTCCTCCGGCGCCGACGCCGCGGAAGAAAAACGCCTGAGAGAAGGAGAGAGAGACCATGCGATCATCCGCCATGAGTGCCCGCCTCGCGCTATTGGCCGTGCTGACGACGGGCGTGATCGCTCATGCACAAGATGATGCGGCGCGTTGCGCCTGTCTCATCCATCGTCTCCACAACGAAGGGACGCCTCCCCCCGGCAAGCCGAGGGACATCCCGCACACGGATGAGCGCGCCGGCTGGCCGCGCGCGCTGGCCGAACACTTGCAGCCAAGCACGACACCGGGCGGCATCGGCTACTACGTCGGGGGCGGAGTACCCCTCGGCCATGGCCAGCCTCGCCGGTGTGACGAGGGTACCTGGGGCTGGGACGAGACCGGCTGTCACCTCCTGCGCCATCGCAACATCCTGGGATGGTCCCACGGTCGCAGGTTCCAGGGCGGCACTGGAGCGTATGCCCCTGATGGTCCGCCTATTCCCGATTACATCTACGGCATCACCAGCAGCGTGAACAGTTTGCGCAGATGACCACACGGGAGACGGTGTGTCGCACGGCCTCGGAACGACCAGGGTAATGGAACCCCCGGGCGCCAACTCTCACCAACCGTCTCTGGCCGTCGGCGCGATTTTGTGATCCGGACCTACTTCACCAGGGCTCCGCGAGAACGCCTTGGCCGATTGACGGAGAACCGGTGATCCTGTATTCTTAAACCACTTCTTGTGAATGCTGGCGCGTCGCAGATCGGTTATCTCCATTTCGGCCAGTCCAGATTCCGGGCCGCCGCTGTGCACCGGGCTTGGACCACCCATCGCGAAGCGACACGATCATGATCCTCCCCGAGCTGCGACGGATTCAGGAACAGTTGGGATACCTCCCGAAGTCGGCACTTCTCTCCCTTGCAGAGCGGCTGGATGTCCCGCTCCACCGTCTGCACGAGGTTATCACGTTCTTCCCCCACTTCCGTCTCGAGCCAACCCCCGCGGTCGAAATGTGGGTGTGCCGGGACATGGCGTGCCACTTACGCGGCGCGGGCCGGTGCTTCGAGGCGATGAAGGCCCTGGCCGATGAGTTCGGCGTCGAGATGAGGGCTACGGCGGACGAGGTCCTGGACGGGAACGTGGGTGGCGCGTCGCCCCCGAAACATCTGACTGGGCCCCTCAAACCCCGCGTCAAGTTAGGCTGGGTTTCGTGCCTGGGGCGGTGCGACGGAGCCCCGGCCGTGCTGGTCGAGCTCCACGCCCTGGGCCGTCCCGACCAGGGCCGTGTCTTCACAGGTCCGAACGTGGCCAGTTCAGCCGCAAGACTGAGAGCAGTGATCTCTGCCCATCTAGCGGGGGTCCAGCTTCCCCCGGACCCGGTCGACCGGTCTCCTCTGTCGGGATGGATCGATCCCTATCGGGCCCAAGGCCAGGAACAACAGGAACATGAG
This sequence comes from Isosphaeraceae bacterium, assembly GCA_049579985.1. Taxonomy (GTDB): domain Bacteria; phylum Planctomycetota; class Planctomycetia; order Isosphaerales; family Isosphaeraceae; genus Aquisphaera. The sequence continues at coordinate 4,833 of JBAUOX010000929.1, forward strand.
CCTTACGCTGCGGCCCGACGGTTCGCCGAGTCTCTGAAGGGGGCTGGCGACCATGCTTCGCGCAGAGCCGCAGGCGACGCGCTCGTCGACACGCTGAAGACCTCCGACCTGCGCGGGATGGGCGGCGCGGGCAGGCCCGCGTTCACCAAATGGGCCGAGGTCCGCGAGGAGCGCCAGCGCGCCGATTCGACTTACGTCATCTGCAATGGCGATGAGAGCGAACCCTCCACATTCAAGGACCGTGAGCTCCTGCTGCGCGCCCCCCACCTGGTGGTCGAGGGTATGGTTTTGGGGGCGCTTCTGGTCGGGGCCCATCGGGGCTACATCTATATCCGTCACGAGTACTTCGACCAGGTTCACGCAGTCGAGGAGGAGATCTCTCGAGCCAGGGCGCTGGGGGTGGTCGGTGCCGATGTCCTGGGCACCGGGCATTGCTTCGAGCTCGAGGCCTTCGAGAGCCCTGGCGGGTATGTCTGCGGCGAGCAATCGGCTCTGATCGAGGCCATCGAAGAACACCGCGCTGAGCCTCGGAATCGTCCCCCGGCCATCGAGGCCAACGGACTTCACGGCAAGCCGACACTTCTGAACAATGTAGAGACTTTCGCCTGGGTTCCCGCAATCGTGCTCCGGGGCGGGGACTGGTATCGCGACGGGGGGCTGCAAGAGACGGAGTGGTACATCCGTAAGGGCAAACCAGGTGCGCGCGGCAAGGGACTGCGGCTGTTTTCGATCTGCGGCGACGTGAACCGCCCCGGGGTCCACGAGGTGCCTGTCGGCCTGACCGTGGGTGAGCTGATCGAGCGGGCCGGGGGAATGCGCGACGGGTCGCCCTTGCTTGCGTTTGCCCCCTCGGGACCGTCGGGGGGGTTCATCCCGGCGATCTTGCGGCCTGGCGATCTGCCTGAGAAGTATCGCAGAAACTTCCCCGCCGGTCGCGTGGAGCTGGAAGTCCGCGACCTGCCGCTGGACAAGGCTGAGTTCGATGCGCTGGGGCTGATGCTGGGAGCCGGCCTCCTCGTAGTCGCGGACGTGCCCGGGCTGGACCCGGGCGCACGGATGCTTGATCTCGCACTCAACGCGACCCGGTTCTTTCGCAACGAGTCGTGCGGCAAATGCGTTCCCTGCCGGGTTGGTTCTCAGAAGCTCGTGAAGATCGGCGAGAGCATGTCGGCCGGTCCTCTCGGAGCAGCCGAACGAGCGCGGCTCGAGGCCATGATCGGAGAGTTGCAGAGCGTCATGGAGCAGACCTCGATCTGCGGTCTCGGCACGTCGGCGTCGAAGCCGTTGGCTTCGTTGCTCGCATACAAGTGGAACAGGACACGGGCCTTGGAATCGAGTCGCTCCTGTGCCGGTCCGGGGGGAGGCTGAGGTCCGCCAGCGGCGTCTGCCCTGTTCCCACCGCATCGACGGTCACAATTCGCTCGGAGTCAATCGATGAGCACTGTACCTGAAAATCAGACGACCCCCTCGGTCCCGGACGACAGCGAGGATTTCCCTGGCTGGCAGGAGGAAGGGCTGTTCGTTCGTGACCTCGACGGTCGACTGATCCGCTACGACTCGCCCACGCACAATGAGCTCGACAGGGAGGTGGTCCTGACCATTGACTCGCACGAGATCAAAGTCCCGCGGGCCGTCCCGGCCACGGACGAGCAGGGGAATCTGAAGTACGACGAGCAGGGCCGGGTTATTCCCCGCGCATCCACGGTCTACGACGCCGTCAGCCAGCTCTACAAGCGGCTTGCTAATGAGGGAGCGGGCACCACCAGTCCGCCGGCCGGTCGGCCCTCCGGAGGCCAGGGAATCACGCGGGCGCCTGGCGATTCGGACAATCCGATCCCCATCCTCTGCCACACGAAGTACATGGACCCGGTGGCTGTCTGCCGGCTGTGCGTTGTCCAGATCGCCCGGTTCCGGCGGCGGACTGGCAGGATCGAGGTGGACGACAAGCTGCTTCCTTCCTGCCAGCACCGGGTTGAGGAGGGGATGATCATCGACACGATCGAATCGCCCAACCCGGCCGCGCGCGAGCGGATCAGGAAGTCGGTCACGACGCTCCTCTCGCTCCTGATGGCCGACCACCCTACCCCGTGTGCCAAGCAGCAAACGTCCAACGATTGCGAGCTCGAGGCGCTGGCCACGCGGTTCGAAGTTGGCGAGGCGGGGTTCGACCGCCGCCCCCCGAACTTGCACCGCCCTGACCAATCATCGCTTGCGATCAACGTGGACCACAACGCCTGCATTCTTTGCGACCGCTGCGTAAGGGGCTGCAACGTCATCAAGGAGAACCACGTCATCGGCCGGATGGGCAAGGGCTATGGGGCGCGGATTGCCTTTGACCTCGACGCGACGATGGGAAGCTCCTCGTGCGTGGCCTGCGGCGAGTGCATGGTCTCCTGCCCGACCGGCGCCCTGACACACAAGGGAATCGTGCAGGCCAGGCTCCAGGGAGATCCGGTCGCCGCCGCGGATCTCTTCCGGCACCCGATTCCTGAGATCCGCGACGCGTTCAAGGACGTGGCCCAGCCGTTCCTGACGTGGAACGCCCGAGCCGTCGTTCGCCGCGAGTTCCGCAAGGGCGAGGTCATCTGTCGCGAAGGCGAGTTCGGGTCGACGGCCTTCCTGATCGAGAAGGGAGCGGTCGACATCCTGCTCGCCGCCTCGATCGGCCACCTTGCCAATGAGCCGAAGAGGGGCTGGTTGGGCCGGCTTGGCCGGTTCTCCGGGCGGTTGCTGGCACGAAGCGAAGACCGGCGCGAGGAGGAGGGGATGCGCCAGGATATACCGATCGATGCCCCGGTGACCCTGCCCTATGACCGGCCGCAGGCCACCCTGGGCGCAGGTGAGATTTTCGGAGAGATGACCTGCATGAGCTCCTATCCTCGCAGCGCGACGGTGCGCGCGGCGGTGGATGGCACGGTCGTGCTCGAGATGCTCCGCAATGTGCTCTATATCATGCAGCGAAGCCCATCGTTTCGCAGGGTGCTGGAGACAAAGTACCGCGATCGGGCGATCGCCGACCACCTCAGAAGCGTCGAGCTCTTCTCCTCGCTACGGGTCGAGGAGTCACATTTCCAGCAATTCGTGGACGGGCTCCGTCCGCTGGTGACCCTCCGGAGATGCGAGCCTGGCGAGCTGATCTGCCGCCAAGGCGCGCCTGCCACCGACGGCTTCTATATGGTTCGCTCCGGGTTTGTGAAGGTGTCGCAGGCGCGGGCGGGGGGTGAGATGGTCTTGAACTACGTGGGGCCAGGGGGTTACCTCGGAGAGATCGCGCTTCTGTCCGACCTGCCAGAGCTCACCGATCTCTCCCTGACGGGCGTGCGCACGGCCACTTGTAGGGCTCTCGACCACGTCGATCTGGTCCGGATTACCCCCGGCGACTTCCGGGCGATTCTCGACCACTACCCAGCGGTCCGCGCCGCGCTGGTCGCCGAGGCCCGCAAGCGGCTCGAGTCCAACAGTCGGGAACTGAGAGAGGTCAACGAGAAGCCGCTCGACGATTTCCTGGATGAGGGCCTGATGGACGCCCAGAGCCTACTGGTGCTGGATCTGGCGAAGTGCACGCGCTGCGACGAGTGCACCAAGGCTTGCGCCGATACGCACGGTGGCGTGACCCGGTTGATCCGCGAGGGTCTGAGGTTCGACAAGTTTCTGGTGGCCAGCTCTTGCCGATCGTGCCTCGATCCGTATTGCATGGTCGGCTGCCCGGTCGGCTCGATCCGCCGTCGCCTGTCGCGTGAGATTATCATCGAAGACTGGTGCATCGGCTGCGGCCTCTGCGCCGAGAACTGTCCGTATGGCAACATCAACATGGTCAGCCAGCACGACCAGACCAAGAAGGCCGACGTCCGGAAGGCGACCACCTGCGACCTCTGCTCCAGCTTGGGCCCGGGCACCGAGCCAAGCTGCGTCTATGCCTGTCCTCATGACGCTGCCCACCGCATGAAAGGGCCGGACTTGCTTGCGCTGGTGCGGGGGATATCGTCTCTGTAGGCGACCTTGCAGGGTTATCTCGTCGTGGGCGAGTCGATCGTTCCTCCGCGCTGGAACTGCTCGACAGACAATCTTGCATCCGCGGGAACACCCCGCGCCGAAGCTCCCAGTCCCTGCAAGGGATGATCGCCGTTGTGATAGCGGTGGCATTCCGTGCAGCCAGAGCCTGCCCCTCCCCGAGCCGACCTTTCCGGGCCAGATTCGGCCGGACCGTGGCATTGCAGGCAGATCGAGATCCCCGGCAAGAGGACATCGTGATGGTCACGTGATTGTTCCACGCCGGCATGGCAGGTCTCGCACTTCAAGGCACGATGGGCGACGTGATCGAACCTGGCGTGCTGGAACCAGATTGCTGGCACGTTCACCGGCACGACCTCGGTTTGAGCAATTGCGGCAGGGCGATCTGGAGGCGCCTTCGCCGGCTCGAGATCGTGGCATTTGATGCAACCCCTCGTGTTCTGGCCGAGGAGAACTCCCAGAGCTTTGCCGATCTTCTCCTCGATGGCCTCGTCGACTCGGGTGGCCAGGGCATCCGGTCTCTGACCTGGCATGGGGCGACGAGGGACAAACCTCCGCAGAAGTGCGGGATCATCGAGCGACGCCTGGGCCTCGTAAAACAGCCGCAGTTCGGCGAGCAGCGATTTCGGCGTCGAGCCGTGCCGAACCTGCTCGGACGGCGCCTTGGGGTCGAAATTCAGCGGGTGACATGCCGCGCACTCATTCTCGTAAGTCATCGGCAGAAAGTAGGCGCCGTCGCTGCGAGCGGGGAGACCCGCTCGGGACGAGCGCTCGGCTTTCCGACGATTCTCTTCGCCGTCGAGCCGGTGACACATGGCGCATTCGAGTTGAACGGGATTGGGGAGGCTCTCGTCATTTTTCCCGCCATACCTGTGGCGATCGGATTCACGTAGCTGAGAATAGGTCATGAGCGGCTTCCCACCATTGGCGGGGTTGAAGCCTGAGGCGAGATGCACGGCATGGCTGAACTTGAGATGCCCCGGATCACTTCGAGGTCCTCTGCTGATGGCGGCGAACTCAGGATGATGGCTGCGGTTGTGATCAAAGTGGGTCACGGAATTGTTGACGGAAAGGGCACCCGCGGTCGCCTTGCGATGCGTGCCGAGCTTTTCGTGGCACCGGGTACAGGTTTCGTCCTCGGTCCGGACCAGAGAGGATTCGGGGCCGCGGTGGTCGCGGTGGCAGGCGGCGCAAGCGGGAGCGTCTCCCTCGAGCTGGGCGACGTGATGCGGCGGCCCGGCATGGCAACTCTGACACTTTGTGCCGCCTGCTCGCGCTCCCAACCATGCCAGAGGCGACCACCGGGACTCGTTGATCGGCGCGTAGGAGTTGTGGCAAGCCTCGCAGCTCGATTCCCAGGTCGCATGGACGCGAGCCAATGAGCCGGGCGACGCGAGCCGGTCCTGCTGAAAGATCCGAACGGCACCGGCCGGCGGGCGGTCCCACACCGGTCCAAGTGCAATCCAGATCAAGGCCCCCAGAGCGGCCAGCACGCCGAACCGGCCTCGTCGACGAACCGTGCGATCCTGGCGGTAGTAGTCCAGATCAATCCGGGATTTTCGTTGCTTGCCCGTTTCTCTTTGCATGGGTGTCTTTCCGGGTCCTGTCGCGACTCTCCAGAGCGGGCTTTTTCCAACGAGGTTTTCGAATCAAAGATGCTTCATGGCCAAGAAGACGTGGGCGAACATCAGCACCACCAAGGCGGAGGATAAGCCAAGGTGAACCGCCAGCCAGGTGAAGAGCCAGCGGTGCAGGCTGGCTTGAAGGTCGAGCTGCCGTTTCTGGTCGCAGATCTCGGCCAGCCGATCAACGATCGGGAATGCCTCGGATCGGAGCCGAAGCTTGAGACCATCGAACAGTGCGGCGGCCTTCCTCGGCGATTCAAGCTCCAGCCCTCGCCGAGATCCGGCACTCAGGTACGGGTCGATATACTGGGTGTGGAAAGCAAGCAGGGGCTCCGAACCTGGTACCCAGACGGCCGCGGTTTCCGTCCGCAGGACCTTGCCCTGCACGTTCCCGACCCTGCGCATCGTGCCGACCAACTGGTATTCCTGGGTCGGGGAATTCTCCGCGCCATTCTCGCCGGGCCGAGCTGAATCGCCAGGGCCGCAGGTTGCCTTCACGAGGCGCTCCGCCTCGTCGCGATACTGGTCGATGACGTGGTCGATCTGTGAGTAAATCGTCTCGGCGGGCACACGCCCCAGGAGCAACCTCGGCAAGACTGTCTGGACCACCGCTCCCCAAACGCCACTGACGAACACGGCCACCAGCAGCCACATCAGTACAGCGGCCAGCGTCGATCGGCTGGGCGAGAAATGGAAGTCTCCGTGCAGCAATAAAAGGATGAGCACGATCAGGCCGAGCCAGAGGTGCGCCGTCATCCAGTGCTTGGTACGCCCCAGACGCCGGCCACGCCACAGATACTTGCGAGGGACGAGCAACATCTCGAAGAGAATGATCAGGCCCCCGAGAATTCCGAAGGTGAATCCAGGGGGACTACTTCCACCCGGCCGGTGCCACTGTCCTTGATGACCCAGGAACCCGTAGAAGCCGTACCACACAATCGCGGCCGAGGCCACTAGCGTGGCGGTGTACGCCCATGGCCGATGTTTTGGCCAGTTTTCGCGGTCGAAGATTAGCATTTCCTGGTACTGCCTCTCTTTGAAACCCTTCGTCTGGCATCTGGGGTCGGGTCGGGAATCCTGATCGATTCGACGAGCGGTCCGGAGTGACGCCAAACTCGTCACGACCGATCAACCCCGTCATGATAGTACATTGCCGTCCTTCTCGTTTTCCATCACACTCCGGTCAAAAGTCCTCGATCCAGTCATCAGAAGCATCCTGATCGTTGTAAGACGCGCGGCAGGGCGACCCCCGCAGCCAGCCTATCGTGTTCGCGTATCTGGCTTGGACGATAACAAAAGTCGCCGGAATGTCGCGCGTGTTTCAGGAATTCGGTGTAAGATTAGAAGTGAACCGGTGGGAGCCGCATGGCACGACTGTTTTCACAGTGACTAATGCGACGAGGATTCGGTTTAGCGTCGCGGCTGCTCGGCCCGCGTCCGACTCTTTCCTTTGTGTTTTGGGGAGATCGACGATGGGCCGCGTGACCTGGGCAGTGTTCAGACTAGCAGCCGGCCCGGCGATTGCGTTGGGGATCGTTTTCGCCCAGGTTCAAAAGCCGCCCGCGGCGAACATTCCAGGACCACGTCAAGCACCCATGGCGTCGAGAGCCCGAGCAGATCGAGCCTTCGACTATACCGGAACCGGCTCATGTGCGGCAGTTGCCTGCCACGGAGGTATCGCGCCTCTGGCGGGATCTCGGATTCTGCGCAATGAGTTCACGACCTGGGCCTCCGACGATCCCCACTCCCGTGCTTTCCAGGTTCTCTTGAGCGGATCTTCGAAGCAGATCGTCCGCAAGCTCGCCGGCAACAAAGCGGGCGAAATCCCGGCGTACGAGGACCAGCGGTGTCTGGCCTGTCACACCACGCCGCTGCCTGGCGGTACATTGAGGGAACGGTCCGGCCTCGGGCAGGATGGGGTTGGCTGCGAGTCGTGCCATGGTCCGGCCGAAGCCTGGCTGGGCAAGCACACGACGTATGAATGGGCTCAGAATCCGGATCAAAAAAGCTCTCTCGGCTTCTCGGAAACCAAGAATCTCGTACGCCGCGTCTCGCTCTGCGTCGAGTGCCACGTGGGGCAGCATTCCAGCGCGGACGCTCGATTTCCTCGTCGGGATGTCAACCATGACCTGATCGCCGCCGGACATCCCAGGCTGACATTCGAGTTCGCCTCCTACCTGGACAATTATCCCCACCACTGGAAGCCCGATGGTGATGAGAAGGCGGGAAACTACCCCGCGAAGGCCTGGGCGATTGGGCAGGTAGCGACGGCCCGCGCTGCACTGGAACTGCTCCGCGACCGGGCCGGCTCCCGCCTCGACCCCTGGCCCGAGTTTTCCGAGTATGGCTGCTTTTCCTGCCATCACAGCCTGCGGGACGAAGCCTGGCGCCGCCAGCGGGCAACCGCCGGGGTACCAAGCGGCGCGCCCGAATGGGGCTCCTGGCCCTTCACATTGAGCCGAGATCTGGGCGAGACGCTAGACCTCGGAGAGGACTGGAAGGCATTCGTCGTGAGTCTCGATCAGCTCAAGGCCGAGATGGTGCGGCTGGATTCGGATCGCACGAGAGTGATCAAGCAAGCCGACCAGGCAGCCTCTCCTCTGAACAGATCCCTCGAGCGGCTGGATTCCATGTCCCTCAACCAACGCACGATCGAGCGGCTGATCCAAGTGATCGATGGGAAGGAAGCTTGGAAGGGCGTGAACGGCTGGGATCAAGCCGCGCAGCGCTACCTGGCCATCGTGCCACTGCGACAGGCGTTGATCAGGCTGGACCCCGGCCGTAGGCAGGCAATGCAGCCGCTGAAGACAAGGCTCGAGTCCTTGCTGCGGAAGTTAAGATTCCCGGAGGGGCTCGATAGCCCACGCGGCTTTGATCCCACCCCGCTCTGGGGCCTACACTGATCAGCCCACGTCGGCAGCCAGGCCGTGTGCCGAATCGAGGGGAAAGCCATGCCCGCGGAGACCGCCGAGCATCGACGGCTGGCCGAGATCCACGACGATATCGGCTCTTGGAGGCGGTGGGGGCCCTATCTCTCGGATCGGTCCTGGAGCATGGTGCGCGAAGACTACAGCGCGAATGGCAACGCCTGGAATTTCTTGATGCACGACCAGGCACGAAGCAAGGCCTATCGCTGGGGCGAGGATGGGATCGCCGGGATCTCCGACCGTTATCAGCTTCTCTGCTTCGCCCCGGCTTTTTGGAACGGCCGCGACCCGATCCTCAAGGAACGCTTTTTCGGGCTGTCGCACACCCAAGGCAACCACGGCGAGGACGTGAAGGTGTATTATTTCTTCGTTGACAACCTTCCCTCGCACGCGCACATGAGATTCGTCTACAAGTACCCGCAGGCTGAGTTCCCCTACAGCCTGCCGGTCGAGGAAAACCGGCGGCGTGATGGATGGGAATGTTTTGCCTGAACATAATGCGAATTGCCCTGGAGTTGGCCAAGGATCACCCGGTGTACGAGGGCCTGGCCACCAAGTTCTTTCAGCATTACGCTTATATTGCCGCGGCGATGAAGCACATGGGCAACCAGACGTATTCACTTTGGGACGACAAGGACGGGTTCTTCTACGACGTACTCCGTCGGCCCGACGGGAGCTTCCACAAGTTTCGCGTGCGATCCCTGGTGGGCCTGGTTCCGCTGTTTGCCATCGAGCGGCTGGAGCAGTCGTGGATCGAGCACTTCCCCAGCTTCCGGTCGAACCTCGAGTGGTTCCTCCGCAATCGCCGAGACCTGGTACACGACATCGTACACACCGTCGATCGTGGCGGCGAGGTGACCCACGTGCTCACAATCGTCGATCGCTTGGATCCAACGTCTCGGACATGGCCCGCGACCGGCGGCTCAGCCGCTCTTTCGCTCGCTCTCAAACGCTCGAGAGAGTTTCGCAGGACATCGTGGCTCCTGACCGCATGGTACACTAGACTCATTCCATCTTGAGTCTCCGCCGGCGGAGGGTCCTCCGGCAATTCAGACCAAGGGTTCTCGCATGCCCAACATTGCACACACTAAGCTTGGGTTTTTGACCTGGGTGTACCCGACCGTCCTGGTGTTGGGCGTCATCGCTCTGGGACATGGCCAGGAGCAGCGACAAGTCGCACCGAACCCGAACCCGCCGGGCAATCAAAGGGTGCCCACGGCTGGGGTCGTGCGCACGCCGAGCGTGATAGGTTCGCTCTATTGCAGCAATTGCCACAATCATCCTGAAAACGACCCCGATCAAGGGTTGATTTGCCAGATGGTCGAATACCCTGTCTGGAAGACGAAGGACAGGCACCAGATCGCCTTCGATGTCCTGTTCTCCCCCCGCGCTCAGGATATGGGCAGGCGCCTGGGAATCAACGTGACTGACGATAGAGGCGCGTGCTTAAAGTGTCACGGGATCGTCGTGCCCAAGGGAGTCGAGCCTTTCAGGTTCGTGGCCCGAAACGATGGCGTCACCTGCGTGGTCTGCCATGGAACTCAGCAGGAGTGGATCGCGGAGCACCCGATATTCAATAACCCCCGCTGGCGCGACCTGACCCGCGCTCAAAAGCAAGACCTCAAGGGCATGCAGGACCTCTGGGATCCGAAAACTCGCGCTGAGACCTGCCTGTCCTGCCACGTCGGCAAGATCGAGCAAGGCAAGGTATTGACACACGCGATGTACGCGGTGGGCCACCCGCCGCTGCCCAGCATCGAGGTGGCGTTCTTCAGCGAGGAAGAGCCTCGCCACTGGCAATACTTGAGGGAGAAACCCGCCGCGATCCAGCAGCACCTTGGTTTTAACTCGAACCGGCTGGAACGGACGGAACTGGTAGCAGTCAGTGGGCTGGCAACACTCACGGCGTCTCTTGAGTTGCTAACCTCCTCAGCCGCGGGCGGCTCGCCCGGCGCGGAATGGCCGGATTTTTCCCGCTACGACTGCGCCGCCTGTCATCACGAGCTGAGCGTGGCGAATCGTTCCTGGATGCAGAGCCGCAGCACCAAGGGTGCGCCGGGCCGGCCCACCGCCCCGGCTTGGCCGCTGGCACTGGTCCAGCTTGGTCTCGAGGCTGCCGACCCCGACCGCGCAAGTTCTTGGTACCAGACCTTGCAGCAAAGACTCCACGACTTCGACGAAGCCATGACGGAGCGTCCGTTCGGGAATCTCGCCAAGGCGGGGACCATCGCCAGGGAGATTGTCACCTGGGCGAATGAGCCGTTGGGAGTACTTGTCCAGATGGCCCAAGCCAAGCCGGGTGAGAATCGGCAAGTCGTCGATCGGGCTCGGGCGCTGCGAATGCTCCGCCGCCTTGGCTCGATCGCCACTGAGAGCATCCCCGACTACGACTCGGCGCGGCAGATGGCCTGGGCCTTCCGAACGATCTACCACGAACTGGAGCCCAACCCAGAAAAGCGTAATCCCCAGATCAACACGATCCTCGATCGCCTCGATCAGAAGCTGCAACTGAGCCTCAACCCTCGCCTGCCGGCTGGCCGCAAGCCGATCATTGACTCGCTCGCCGAGCGTCTCCGGGCAGCCGCTGGATACAATCCGGTCGACTTCCAGAAAGACATGAGCCTGCTCGTGAAGCTCCTGTAAGACCGGCCTCGACCCGAGGACCGCGTCTCGCGCCGTGGGCTTCTTGTCGATGGTCGAGGTCCCGCTCTACCGCCATGAGATCGGCCGACAGGGCGTGCGAGCACATACGCTCACACCCTCAAGAAAGTGCGCCTGCGGTAAAGATCTTGAATAACAGCGACGCATAATAATTCTAATATCAACATCAGACCAGAACTACAGGCCCAGGTGATTGACGCAATTATTTTATTAACAAGATGTTATGCCTTATGTCAATGACATTCGGGACATTCGTAAGTCTCTTGGTAGGTTGAACGATCCAGGAAAACCGGCTCTCCGCAGACTGGGCTTTTTGCCGCAACAATTACGAACGTCCCCTTTAAGCCGGTGGGCCGGGTCGCTCCAGGGATTACTCCCTGGAGCTCCCACAGGAGGGCCCCAGTGGGACATACTGAATTACCCTCATAGAGCCGGTGGGGTCAGGTGGACATCGTCCCCGCATCCGGCCTCAGTCCTTCTTGAGCGAGATGAAGGACTCGTGGTGCGGGTGGTTAGAACCGGATGTCGAGCGTCCTCAGATAGGTATGCAGGCCGGCGTCCTGGATCGGGACCAGGTGCGCCGGCGCCCCCGATTCGTTATAGTGCGCGTGCCAGAGGCCCGGCGGCGTGACGAACGCCGATCCCGGCTCCCAGTCGGCCCGCTGCGGGCTGATGATCTTCCCGTCGTCGTCGAGGTCGCGTCCGATCAAGGTGTAGCAGCCCGGCCGGCAGTCGATGATGAAGTCCAGCGCCACGGACTCGTGGCGGTGCGGGAGCTGGATGGCGCCATTCGGCAACACGCCGAACATCGTCCAGATCACGTGCGTGATGGTCCGGGTCTGGTCGAAATTCCGGTTGGCCAGCAGGACGCTGACGCGGCTCCGCTGGGCCGCCTTCGGGTCCTGCTCGATCTCGTGCAGCACGGCGAGCGCCTGCTCCCGCGGGTAGAGGGTTGGCTCGAACCGGGGCGCATCGGCCTTGACGCCCAGGTAGCGTAGCAGGGGCTCGTCGTGGACCCAGTAGAAGGCCGCGTCGGTCTCGGCGTGATGTTCGGCCCGGCTTCCGGCCGGCAGGGCGAAGAAGTCACCCTCTTGCCAGGGCAGGTCCCCGCCCCCGAGTCGACTCCGGCCGCGGCCCCGGATCACGTAGTACACCTCCGACGTGGCATCGGGCCGCGTCTCGAGGCGTTCACCCGCCAGGATGCGGATGAAGTTGGCGCACAGTGCGGGGCTGGTGGCCGGGCCGGGGCAGCGGAGCTGCTCGCTCAGGTCGAAAGGGATGATCCGCGTCGGGCCCTCCTCGTGGAGGTGGTGCGGGAAGTCGGCCAGGGGCACTTTGCTGGTCAGCCCCGACCCGATCGGGTTGGCCGCCTTGCTGTACTCGAAGAACTGCGCATCCTCGGTCCATCGGTCGATGGTCGTCTCGTCGCGGGTCGTCGTGGACATGATTCCGTCTCCTCTCTCAAGTTAGACCCGCCGTCGCCGATTCGACCAACCGCGGGTGCGTCCCGGCTCCTCCGGAGCGGGCCTCGTCACTTTCACGGCCTTTTCCTTGACCTCCAATCTCAGTGTACTGGTAAGACCAGTGCAAGGCAAGAGGCACCATGCGAATTTTTCCTTTTTTTCGATTGGCACCGGGAGGTGGGTATCCCGACCGGTCGGATTGCCAACGGAATGTCGGACCAGTATACTGAGGTTGAGGGCCAAGGAAAAGGCTGTGAAAGTGACGAGGCCCGCTCCGGAGGAGCCGCGACGCGACGCGACGCGGGCCGGGACGCACCCGCCGTTGGTCGAATCGACGACGGCGGGTCTAACTTGAGAGAGGAGACGGAATCATGTCCACGACGACCCACGACGAGACGACCATCGACCGATGGACCGAGGATGCGCAGTTCTTCGAGTAC
>JBAUOX010000930.1:0-9101 GCA_049579985.1 Isosphaeraceae bacterium
AAGCTCAAACGCCCAAGGGCACTCCCGCAAGGGAGCAACAGTGTTTCGGGCGATGCGAACACGCCGTGAGGCGCTTCGTACAAGCCCCCGAAAGGGATGGCACGAGCCGAGGGGGAAACCCCCTGGCAGGGCGTCGGTAACGGCGCCTAAGCATGCGGGCCAATCTGGCCCAGCGTGAACCTGAAAAGGAAAGCTACCGGGTTTCAACCCGTGTAGATCGTTACACCAAAGATCGAGGCCTATCTTATCCGATTGTAAGGACAGTACGCGATGCGCGGGCCCGGCGTTCACGGAGTGAAGTGCCCCGTGTCGCCGGCTGGCCTGGCAGCCCTCCGGAGGTGCTCGCGTGGGTTGGATCGTTCACTGGGGACTGAACCGGGATCCCTTTGTCGAGCGCGGTGGCCCCTATGTGCCTGTGCCGGGACATGAGGAGGCCGTCGCGCGGCTGGTTCATACCATCGAAGCCGGGCATCGGCTCGCGGTCTTGATCGCGCCGGCCGGGATGGGCAAGACCCTGGTGCTCGGCCGTGCACTCGCCGAGGCGAGAGACCCTTGCCGTCGTTTCGCCATGACGAGCAACCCGATGGAGGGCGGGCATCTGTACTCCCGGCTGGCCGAGAAGCTGGGATCGCGCGGGTTGGGTTCGGCGAACCGCGGCGCAGCCTGGATTGCACTCGAGCAAGCAGTCCGTGGCTGTGCCGTACAAGGATTTCAGGTCGTGCTGGCCGTTGATGACTGTGCGTCGCTGATCGCCGCCGGCGCGGGCGATGACCTGCGCCGGCTTGGCCAGATTGGTGCTTCGGCAGGCGGTAGGGTGACCGTCTTGCTCGTCCTGGGCGAAGAGAGCCATGAGGGCGGCCTGTCTTTCCAGTCGTGGACACTGGCCGTCGGCTTGAGATCGCTCTCATGTTCGGAGGCAGAGACGTACCTTACGGCCAAGCTGGCCGCGGCCGGCTGCCGCGAAGCGATTTTCAGCCAGCGCGCCGTGACCCGGCTGCATTTCCACTCCCGCGGCAGCCCAAGTGGACTGGATCGCCTTGCCTCTCTCTGTCTCATGGCCGGTGCATACCGAGGGCTGGAGGCCATTTCCTCGGACGTTGTCGAAAGCGTGCTCGGCGAGTGCCGTCAACCGTCGGAAAGTGCTTTGCGGGGATGAGCCGAACAGGGCCGCCTTTTCCGTGACACCTTTTCCGCCCCCTCCGGGTGGCTGTGGAGGAGAGGAGCGCAGCGGAACGACGCCACAGATGCAGGCGCCCTTGCCCTGGGGCATTCTGCCCCAGCCACGCACCCAGGTCGAGCAAAGAAGAATCCCGCAGGCGTTGCGTATGGCGTCCCCGGAACTCCCTCGGCTACTCGTCGGTCTCGACCACTTCCAGGTCGCGGATCTGCAGCCCCACGCCGAGCTTCTTCCACTCTTTCACCTCTTCACTGAACGATGCGACGGTGAGCGGGTGGGTGGCGAGCCACTCCGGATCAAGCCTCAGCTCAAACCTCCTGCCGTCGTAGTGGGCCTCCATCGGGGGCAGGCGCACGTCGCTGCGGCTGCGATGGAGCTGCACCGCCAAGCGCAGGGCCATCACCATGGCCAGGTCGAGCGAGTCGGTGATCTGGCCCTTCATCTTCTCCATGTTCCCGCGATGGGCGAGCACCAGCAGCGCGAGGTGCGCCTGTTCCATCTTGGAGAAGCCGGGCATGTCGGCGTGGCTCAGGATATAGGCCGAGTGCTTGTGATAGCCCGAGTACGCGACGGACAGGCCAATCTCTTGCAGGCGCGCCGCCCAGGACAGCAAGTGCAACGGGTATTCGGGATTGGTCCGCAGGTCGAGGGACAACTGGCGCAGCAGGTGCAGCGCCAGCGTCTCGACCCGCTGTGCCTGCCGGCTGTCCACGTGGTAGCGTTTCATGAGCTGCGCGACGGTCGCGTCCCGCATGTCTTGGTGGTGGAATCGCCCGAGTAAGTCATAGAGGATGCCCTGACGCATGGCGCCGGTGGCCAACTCCATCCGCGGCACCTTTAACTCGGAGAAGATAGCGGACATGATGGCGAAGCCGCCCGGCAGCACAGGGATGCGGTCGGGACGCAGGCCCGGGAACTCGAGCCTGCCCACGTCACCTGCCTTGATCAGCTCCGCGCGGAGCTGCTCCAAGCCATCGGCGGTGAGGCCGCCGTCGCTCCACCCGCGCATCTGCAGGATCTCACCCAGCGTGCGCGCCGTGCCGGAGGAGCCCACCGCCGCCTCCCAGTGGCCGGCGGAGAACTCACGCGCGATGGTCTCCAGCTCCACGCGCGCTGCCAACTCCGCCTGCTTCAAGGCGCTCTTGCTGATCTTGCCGCCGGGGAAGAACCTCAAGCTCCAGTTGACGCTGCCCATGTACAGGCTTTCCAACTGGTGCGGACTGAACCCGCTGCCGATGATGAATTCGGTCGAGCCGCCGCCGATGTCGACCACCAGCCGCCTTTCGCGAGTGACCGGCAGGCTGTGCGCCACGCCCAGGTAGATGAGGCGGGCCTCCTCGCGCCCGGCGACGATCTCGATGGGGGAGCCGAGCGCCGCCTCGGCGCGGGCGAGGAAGTCCTTGGCATTCTTGGCCACCCGCAGGGTGTTGGTGCCGATGGCGCGTACCGTCTCGGGTGGGAGCCCGCGGAGCCGCTCGCCGAAGCACGCGAGGGCCTTCAGGGCCCTCTGCTGCGCCTCCTCGGTGAGCCGCTTGTCGGGCGTCAGGCCGGCGGCGAGCCGGACCGGCTCGCGGAGGGAGTCGAGCGGGTAGATCTGGTCGTCCACCACGCGCCCGATCTCCAGGCGGAACGAATTCGACCCGAGGTCGACGGCGGACAGGGTAGAGAATTCGGCCATGTGCACGCGTGCTTTGAGAGGGCAAGGTTGACGACTTGCGGACAAGATTCATCCCTGACCGCTTATGCCTCAGGGACTTGAAGCCGGAGTGGACCGGACGGGAGCCGAAGCCGGTCTCGCCCTCCATTATCCACCAAGAGGGTCGTCGAATCAAAAGCATTCTTGCAAGCGGACGGGTTCGATCCGAGCGCTCAGCCCGATCCGCCCCCCGCATTCTCCGGTCCAACGGCCGCGCTTGCAGAGCCTGTGTAGTACCAGGCTCGGGGTAGATTCCCGCCCCGGGTTCGTGCTAGCATCACGAGAGACGGTTCTGCGTTCATCCCGTGTTGTTCTAGCCAAAGTCTCCGCTCATGAGCCAAGCGATGGTTCCCCTGCGACGTCCCTATCGGGCCGCTTTTCTGGCCTGGCTGGTTCCGGGCCTCGGCCACTTTTACCAGGGTCGGACCGGCAAGGGCTGGCTTTACGCGATTTGCATCCTCAGCCTCTATCTGACAGGCTTCCTGTTCGGAGAAGGCAAGATCGTTTACTGGCGGTGGGTCAACCCCTTCAGCAATCCCGAGAAGTTCTGCCTCTACTACCTGGGTCAGTTCTTCGTAGGTTTGCCTGCGCTGCCCGCCTTGATCCAGGGAACAATTCATTACCTCGCCCCCGATCAGAACCCTCTGTTCTGGGGGTTCATGGCGGAGCCGCCGCAGAATGTCCTGAACGGGCTTCAGCCTCGACTCAGCAAGCTGGTTGAGATCGGCACGATCTACACGACCGTCGCGGGGCTCCTGAACGTTCTGGCCATCTACGACGCGTTCGAAGGGCCTGCGTATCTCGACGCGGAGAACCCGGGCGATGCCACTGCGATTGTGAGCGCGCTCTCCGCGGGCGAAGCGGTCAAGGCCGGAGGTTCCGCATGACCATGGCACCTGCGAATTGCTACTGGTTGGTTCTTCCCCTGGTGGTTGCGATCAGCCTGGTCTACTCGGCCTCGCGCCACGAGTCATGGCCCCGTATCTGGGTCCACGCGGTGCGGCTCTGCCTCTGGATCCTGGGCATCCTGATCGGAACGACCGCTCTTTTGCTTCTCATCAACACCCAGGTCTAGGAGCGCGGAGCCTGGACCAGGCGAGCCTTCGCGCGTGGTCCAGTAGATGGCGACGATCGCCAGCAATTGCGCGACCACCAAGGGCAAGAATTGGAGAGCCTGCCGGCTTGCCCGCAGTCGTTGCTCCCAGTCGCGTGCCAGCAAGGCAACCACGCTGGCTGTGAAGCGCTGGCCGGTCCACCACGTTGGTGGCGCTGCGCGGCCTGTCCAGAGTGGCCAGACGACGGCCCGCAACGGCGCATCCACGTCCTGAGGGATCCTGGCCCCCACCCCCTGGAAAAGCAAGATCAGAACCCCGCCGGCAATTGCCAGCGCCGTTGCCAGCCAGGCGGCAAGGCAGGACCAGCGGCCCCGGCCGGCCAAGACGGCCGCGACGGGAATCATGGCGAAAGGCAGCAGCGGGACCAGCAGGCGAGGCCCGGTTGACCAGCCCCCCGTCCATTCGGGGTAACTGAGGTTCACGACGAAGACGGCCGCGGCGATCGCCAATGACACGGCAGCCATGTCGAAGCGCCTGCGCGCCGCAAGCACCAACCATCCGGGGAAAGCCAGGACAAGGATGGGAGCATAGAAGAGCAGGCCGCGATACTCGCCCCAGAGCAGTGGAACCACCAAGGTCGGCTCCGGCATCCTCAGTCCCAGGGGGTTCTGGCGATTGTGGACTTTCGCAAACCGGGCCGTTGCGTGATGAAAATAACCCATTTCCCATGGCGAGCCGAACGCGAGCATGTTGTAGGCCAGCAGGATCAGGGTGGGCACGGCCGCCCCGATCGCGAAGAAGGCCAGAGCGTCGGGCCCGCGGCGCCATTGAAGGCATTGAACCAGCAGGTAGAGCCCCAGAATCGCCGAGGCCGGGCCGACCTGAAGCTCGGTGACCGCGGCGTAGGCCGCCAGAAATCCAGCCGCCACAAGACGGGCCGCATCTCTGCCTGCGCCTCGCTTGTAGAGCAAGTAAAACGAGGCGGTGAGGGCGAACGCGGAGAGCTGATGACCGTAGGCGAGCGTCGCGTAAACGTAGGCCGGCGTGGCCAGTCCGTAGGCCAGTCCCACGAGCGCGGCGCGGCGCGGCGAACAGCCCATGTCGCGCGCGAGCCGCACGAGCAGTACCGCCGTGATGGCCGCGAACAACCCCGAGGCGCCCAGCGTGACCCAGTAGTCGGCCGGCCAGTAGTCCTTGGCCTCCGATTTCAGTGGGTGGGCGGGAAAGCCGCCGACCGCCCGGGCGAGACGGTAAGGAGCCATCCCCAGGAGCGAGAATCCGGGCAGCTTGTCGCAATAGTAATGGCCCTGGAAAAGGGCGATGTCACCAGTTTGCCGGTCGAGTCCGTCCAGACAAACAGTGCCGCGGTCAGCCATGGCATAGGTCAGGATCAGGCGGCTGGCGGTGTTCCAATCGCGCGAATGCCAGAAGAAGGCGTAACTGCCCACCAGCAGGACGAACACCGACCACTCTACACGAAGCCAGGGCGATCGCATCAGCGCCTCTGGGAAGGACGGGTGATCCACGTTCGCAGCGCCGTCGTAGCGCTGGCCAGCGGCAGTGCCGCGAGCAGGGCGGCCGGCGCCTGGATCGGCAACTGGTAGCGGTCCCACGCCATGGGCAGATAGACCGTGACCACGAGCAGGGCCAGAGCCGACCAGACGACCAGGGCCCACCCCGTGGGGGCCTGGGATTGCCGATGCTGTTGCTTTCCCAGCCGGATCGCAGAGATCACGCCGGCCAGCACCACTGGCAGCCAGAAAAACGCACCCCAGTCCTGGCGCAGGTCGTAGCGGCGGGTCGAATCGGACTTGCGGGAACCGAGCGGTCCGAACCGGCCGAACCCCTGAACCAGGACCACGCCGGCCTTGTCGGTCAGGCTGGGCAGCGCATTGTGGGCGAACGTGCCCTGCTGATCGCTGGAGACGTGGCCGCGGTGCTCGACCAGGAAGCGAAATCGTTGCCAGGCGCTCAGCCCGGCGATGGCCCGAAGCTGCGCCGGCAGGTGCCCGCCGGGGTGAGCCGTCATGAACGGGTTGAGGGCGACGAAGACCGCCCAGGTCGTCATGATCGCACCGCCGGTCCCGGCGCACAGTCCAAGTTTGGCGGCGCGAGGCATGCCTGGCAATGCCAGGGCCAGGCAGGTCCAGCCAACCAGTGAAAGCAGCACCAGGATGCCGTTGAACTTGGACAGAATCGACAGGCCCGCGGAGCATCCGGCCGCGATCAAGAGCAGCAGGCTCAGGGCGATGGGTCCACGCGAGAGCAAGGATTTCCAGGCCAAGAGTCCCAGGGCAACAGCGGCCAGCAAGAACGCCTCGCAACCGGCCTCGGACATGGCACGGTGGGCATGCAGACTGTAGAGGGGATTGATCGCCAGCAGGAACGCCGCGATCGCGCCCGTTCGCTCGTCACGAAGGATCGTGCCAATGGCAAAGATCGCCACGCAGCCGGCTGCCCCTAGAACGATCGAGGGCAGCCGCGCGACGAGCAGCTCGCGCTCGGTCCCCCATCGATGGGATGTGTTGTCGTACCAGGCGAGGGCGTCCCATGGCGAAGGACGAGGAATCCCGGCTGCGCGGAATGCGAGATTGATCCAGAACTTGGGCAAGGGAACAAGGTCATATCCCAGCCCGTCGAGCCACGAGGCGTCGTTCATCCGTCCGGAGAAGACGAGATCGGGCTGATAGGACTGCGTGATGTAAGCATACTCATCGACGAACGGCGCATCGCGCAGGCCAAGAGCGAAGAGGCCCGCGGCGAGCAGACCGATCACGACGCCGCCACGCCAGAGCGACCATGCCGCCCTTGGCGAGTTTGCCGTTCGCAGAGATTGTTGAGCCGGCATCGTCGCCTGGTTTCCTGTTGAATCCTGGGAAAGTTTAACGACTGCACGACGTGGTCTTTGGGGCTCATTCTAGAAACGCGCTCGAATCGTTGGCAACCATCCGATCGTCGGCTAAGTTTCAGCGACGGCCCAGATTGACCTGGGTTGTCGGCCACGGTTGCACACCCTTGCGTCGAAAGGGCCGTTTGTCCGGGCGATCTTTGCCAGTCCTTTGGAGCTGCCTTTGGCGGCGCCTGGGCTGGCCGGTTGGGCTTTCCAGGGCCTCGATCCCTCTCGTCGCGTCCGGGAAGTTTCAACGATCCCCTTGAGTAGGCACCCCGAGCATCCCGATGCGCGTCTTTTTCTCCGACCTCTGGCACCTTCTTCTTCCGCACCGGGTTTCCCGGCCGGGCGCGAAGTCTGTCAGCAGGTCGTCGTGGCGCTTGCGGGTCCAGACCAATGCTTTTGCACGCATCCCCGGCGTGCCGGAGCGGCCGGGGCCGGGACAGATGTCCAGAAGCCGCGACTGTTTCGATTCGCGGGGGGATGCCGGAATACGGGAGAAAACTCAAATGTTCCACTTGCAATGGTTTCGTACCCGCGGAGTCAACCGCGGGAAGCCAGGCCTGCCCGGCGGACATGGCCGTCGGCTTGCCTTGCTTGGGTTCTTGATTGCCACCAGTCTGCTGGAGACCGGCTGTCAGTCAGACCCGTGCAGTCCGTGCGGCTTTAACGGCTTTATTGGCCGCACTACGAGCTTCATCACGCGCCCTTTCCGTCGTAATCGCGGCGGCTGTTGCGGCTCCGAAGTCGTGGCGGAGGGAGGATGCGTTTCGAGTGGAGTACCCGTTGGAGTGGCCGGCGCTCCGATCATCGTTCCGGGCGCCACGGTCGTTCCCGGCGCGGTGACTCCCTCGAATGTCCCACCTCCGGATTATCCTCAAAGTCTCGAGGTGGCGCCGCAGGCAACTCCGGGACAAGCCCCGGTCAGACGGTTGCCGTCCAGCACGGGCAGCACGGGCAGTACCAAGTCCAGCTCGAGCTACGAAACCTTTCGTCCCGATACGCGATCGAACAGTTCTCCTGGTGATAACCTGGCCCACACGTTGATCTCGACACCTGTGCCGGCCGCCCGGTCGGCACAGGAGTCCTCACGCGTAGTGACTCGTGACACATCATCGCCGCTCGACGGCGACGGCAAAGGCAACATCGAGAGCGTGCTCGATCATCTGCCGCCGCTGGACTTGCCCAGCGACGTCACCGAGAAGACCACGACTCCCGCGGTCGCTCCGCCGGCCCGGCGGAATCCTCAGAGTCCGGCCCCGGCGAACGACCATCTCAGTGGTCGCTCGTCCCGCGAGCCCGACCTGGCCCTCACAGGAACGGCCATGCCGGCGCCCGAACCCGCCTCATCCGCGGCAGGGGCGCCCGGCATCTCCCGGTTCGTCGCGGTCGATCTCAAACTTGCGGCCGGCAGCGTACCCTCCGCGGCCGGTCTGGACTGGCTGACCGAGAAGGGCTACAAGACTCTGGTCGATCTCCGGGAATCCTCCGAAACCGACCTCCCGTTCATCGGCGAGGCCACAAAGCGTGGTCTTCGCTACATAGCGCTGCCGGTCAACCTCAAGTCCATCGACCGCGCCCACGTGGCCCGTTTCAACTTCGAGCTCGCCATGGGCGAAGCCCGTCCACTCTACTTCTTCGACTCCGACGGAACGCGCGCCGGCACTCTCTGGTACATCCGGCGGGTCGCCGTCGATCGGGTCAACACCGAAATCGCGCGTCGCGAGGCCGAGAACCTCGGGCTGAACAACCCGGACTACTGGTCGGCGGCCAGGAGTTGCCTCGAACGCCTGGACAGCCCGCGGTCGCAGGCGCTCGATGCGACCGGGCCCGTCAGCTCTGCGGATCCGCAAGAAAGCGAGGAACCCGCGCCTCAACCCGTCCGCACAACGGAGGCAGCCGACAGCAGTACACCCACACCCGCGGCGCCGGCCAAATTATCGAAGGCATCTTCCCAAGCTCAGGCCGCGCTCTCGCTGCCGGAAACCGCTTCACGTCCTGCCTCCGAGCTGATCGCCCAGGACGCTACGCATCGCGACCTCGGCCGCTCGCAAACACTTACGGGGCCCACCGCGCTTGCTCCCGCGTCGTCTCCCGCCGCTTCCACGACTCCCCCCGCGCCTTTTGATACGACCGCTTGGCACCCGATCGCGGCCATCGTGATCACGGGGCTCATCTTCCCCCTGGGCTACTGGAGCCGCACGGTCTTTCCCACCATCCTGGCGCGGACTCTGGCCAGTCTGCCGGCACCGGCGCGACGATTGAAATCACTTCCTCGCGAGT
>JBAUOX010000931.1:0-6795 GCA_049579985.1 Isosphaeraceae bacterium
CCTGCCGTGCTTTCGGTAGCCCGCTCGTCGGCTGCTTCTTTTGCTTACGCATAAAAGCCCTCTAGTCTAACGCTTGCGTTGAATTAGCCCTTCTTCAAGCCGCCTGCTTTAGCTGGCGGTCGTTGACCGTGGGACGTGGTCCCGTCCTCCCCGAAGTAGGTCTTGAATCGACGACGTAACCATCGTGAAGCAATCGCGAGGTGACCGGCGCTACCCGGATGGCTTGCATTCTCAAGTCAATCCTACCGATCGGCACGATCTTACCCAAAATCTCCGGCGTTCGCACTCCCGCATTCCGAACCCGGTCCTTGGAAGGGTGGGCCTTCCGCCGAGCCCATGGTCCCGACCGGTCCGGCAGCAGCCTCGCCCTTGATGAAGTGCTGGCAACGCTGAACTCAGCGGGCCCCTCAGGCCAGGTAGACGAACGAGAGGGGGAGAACGAAGGAGTGCAGCGTTCCGGACTTCTACCTGATCTCCGTGCCGGAATAAAACCGATTGACGCCCCGGCCTTCTTGCTTTACGATGCAAAGCGTCGAGGGGGAGGCCGGATTGCAGCAGAGACTGGTCCTGGTTGACGGACCGCGCGGCGGGGGGGCTCGAGGGAGGAGTTTTCATGGAACTTCGTGAGGCGTTGACGCAGATCACCGAGATCCGGCTGCAGATGGCTCGGACTGAAGTGTTCCGGGGATATCGTGCGGTCCCGGCGGCGTTCTCGGGCCTCGTGGCGCTCCTGGCGTCGGCCGTGCAGTCGCTGACTGTTCAGGACCCGGTGCAGCAGATCAACGCGTACCTGGGATTATGGATCGGGGCCGCGTTGATCAGCGGGATGTCGGCGGTCTTGGAGATGGGCGTGCGGGCGCGGAATGCGACCTCGCCGCTGACTCGCGAGCTGACCTTCCTGGCGACGGAGCAGTTTTGTCCCTGCCTGGTGGCGGGAGCACTAATGACGATGGTCGTGGTCCATTCCGCGCCGGAGAGCGTCTGGATCTTGCCTGGCCTCTGGCAGGTGCTTTACAGTCTGGGCATCTTCGCCTCCCGCCGGCTTCTACCCCGGTCAATGTTCGGCGTGGCCGTCTTCTACCTGATGACCGGGTTGGGGACGCTGGCCCTGATGCAAGGCCAGCGCGCTCTCAACCCCTGGGCCATGGGCCTTCCCTTCTGCGTGGGGCAACTGCTTGCCGCCGCCGTGCTTTACCGGACCCTGGAGCGGGACCATGATGCCGCCTAAACCCAGACCAGCGGAACCGACGGGCCGCTTCGCTTACGAGGGCCTGGAGCGAATCTTCCACGAGAAGGCCAGGCTCGGCATCATGACCTCGCTGGTCACCAACCCGCGCGGCGTCATCTTCTCTGACCTCAAGGAGCTGTGCCACCTGACCGACGGCAACCTCAGCCGTCATCTCCAGATCCTCAACGAGGCCGGCTTCGTCGAGATCTGGAAAGGGTTCCACAAGAACCGCCCCCAGACCCTTTGCCGGATCACCGACGAGGGTCGCCGCCGGTTCCTCGAGTACATCAACGTCCTCGAGACCGTTGTCGAGGACGCTCTCAAGGCGGCCTCCAAGACCACCTCCACCTCCAACCTCGCCGAGGGATGGTCGCCGGTCTAAATCGTCCGAAAGCTGCTGCTTGTCAGCCCGCATGAGCGCCCAGGAACCGGCCTGGTCTCCTTTGTGAATTATGCTTTGTATTGCCAAGTAATCTATATAGCCAAGCCATGTCCCTCGGGTCGATTGCGGGACTTGCAGATCGCAAACGTGAAGGAGAAATTCGATGCGTGTGATCCGAGCGGAAGTCATGGGAATATGCTTCGGCGTCCGCGACGCCCTGAAGGCGATCGAGGGAATCAGTGATCCGCGGGGCGTGACGATTCTCGGCCAGCTCGTGCATAACGAGGTTGTGCTCGGCGATCTGAAGGCGCGCGGATTCGCGATGCAACACGAGCCCACGGGCGATCGCTCGGGAGAGCTCGTGCCCGGCAGCGGGCGGGTGCTGATCACGGCGCACGGGATCAGCGATCGGCAGCGGCTGCTGCTGGAATCGGCCGGAAAGACGCTGATCGACACCACCTGCCCCCTGGTGGTGCGGGCCCACCAAGCCGCCCAGGCGCTTCAGGCCCAGGGCTATCATGTGCTGGTCATCGGCCGCAAGGCGCACGTCGAGGTCCAGGGAATCATCGGCGATCTGACGAGCGTGAATGTCATCGAGTCCGAGCTCGACGTGCAGGATTATGCCCGGCCGAGACTGGGCGTCCTCTGCCAGACGACGGCGACCGAACGCCAGGTCGCCACGATCCGGTCGGCAATCGCCGCGCGAAACCCGGACGCCGAGATCCGGTACATCGACACGATCTGCTTGCCGGCCAAGGAACACCAGCGCTCGCTCGGGCGGCTGCTGGAGCGGGTGGACGCGGTCGTCGTCGTGGGAGGCCGGAACTCGAACAACACGCGAGAACTCGTCGATCTCTGCCGGCAGCAGGGTCGCCCCGTGGTGCACGTGCAGTCCCCGTCCGACCTCGATCCCGCCTGGTTCAAAGGGTTCGCCTCCGTTGGCCTGACGGCCGGCACCTCGACGCTCGAGCGGACCATCAACGAGGTTCACCGGGCACTTGTCTGGATCGGCTCATACGATTCGCGGACCCTTCCGGGACACCTCGAGAGCCAGCCGGGGACGCCCGCCCGCACCGCGATTGCCGGGGGAGTCGCATCATGAGCGAGCCACGACCGCGAAGACTCGGGCAGGGGACGATCGCCCTGACTGGGGCTGCGGCAGACGCTTCAGCCCGTAGCCCGTAGGGTGTGTCGAGCTTGCGAAGACGCACCGTCTTGCGAACGAGCTTGCGAAGACGCACCGTCTTGCGAAACGGTGCGTCTTTGGTGACACACCCTACATCTGACACCAATAACCCCCGCTTCGCCTGAGCGAGCGGTGATCGGAGGGCGGTCGAGACCAACTTTGCAGCATGCCACCCTCGCCGTGCACGCCCCGTGTTCGGCGCTTCGGCCTTAAGGGGTCTCCCCTGGCAGGACGTCCGACACGGCGACGCGTCCGGCCTCGGCATCCTCGATCTCGAGCGGGACGGAGTCCGAAGCAGCGTGCACCACGCAGCGAGCGTAGCCTCCCGAGGTTCGGTCCGGTTCGGAATAAACCTCGATCTGGCGGCCTCTCGATCCCCGAGCGATCACGATATCGGGCTCCGGCTCGTCGTAATCGGGTATCCGTAGCGGGTTCTGTTCGCGGATGTACCAGCCTTCGGGCAACAAGGCCTCGAGCGCACCGGCGACCAGCTCGCACGCGCTGACGTGGCGCGGCTTCCTGGTCATTTTCTGCACCAGCAATCCGTTGATCAGCTCGACCTGGGGATCATCGAGGATTCCGGAGTCCGCCAGCCGCTCGTACTCATTCACGGTCATCCGGTGGATCTCGTCGAAAGGAATTCCGTGGACTCCCTCACCGGTCACGACTCCAGTGGCCATCGCTTCCCCCATTTCAAGACAGCACCGGTAGCTGCGAGAAGAACTCGTTGCCCTTGTCGTCGACCAGGATGAAGGCCGGGAAATCGACGACGTCGATCTTGTAGACGGCCTCCATGCCGAGCTCGGGGTACTCGAGCAGCTCGACCTTCTTGATGCTCTCCTGGGCCAGGAGCGCGGCGGGGCCGCCGATCGAGCCGAGGTAGAAGCCGCCATGCTTCTTGCAAGCGTCGGTCACGGCCTGGGAGCGGTTGCCCTTGGCGATCATCACCATCGAGCCGCCGTGGGACTGGAACAGGTCCACATAGCTGTCCATCCGGCCGGCGGTTGTCGGGCCGAACGAGCCGGAAGGAGCCCCGGCCGGGGTCTTGGCCGGACCGGCGTAGTAGACGGGATGGTCCTTCAGATAGTCGGGCATGCCCTCGCCCCGGTCGAGCCGCTCCTTGATCTTGGCGTGGGCGATGTCACGCGCGACCACGATCGTCCCGGTCAGCTTCAGAGGGGTGGAGATCGCGTACTTCGAGAGCTCGGCGAGAATCTGGTTCATCGGCCGGTCCAGGTCGATATCGACGCCGTGCTTGTGGCCCAGGCCCGAGCGGTACTGCGCAGGGATGAACCGGGCCGGGTCGCGCTCCAGCTCCTCGAGCCAGATCCCGTCGCGGT
Organism: Isosphaeraceae bacterium; assembly: GCA_049579985.1. GTDB lineage: Bacteria > Planctomycetota > Planctomycetia > Isosphaerales > Isosphaeraceae > Aquisphaera. Next base: position 4,137 of record JBAUOX010000931.1, read on the forward strand.
CGATCCGGGCCTTGATGTTGCGATCGGCCGAGCAGGACACGCCGATTCCCACCGGGCAACTGGCGCCATGGCGGGGCAGGCGGATCACCCGGGCGTCGAGCGCGAAGTACTTGCCGCCGAACTGGGCCCCGATCCCGCTCTTGCGGGCCAGGTCCATCACCGTCTCCTCGAGCTCCAGGTCGCGGAAGGCCTGACCGAGCTTGCTGCCCTGCGTCGGCAGCTTGTCGAGATACCCCGCGCTGGCGAGCTTGACCGTCTTCATGGTCGCCTCGGCCGACGTCCCACCAATCACCACCGCGAGGTGATAGGGCGGGCAGGCGGCCGTGCCCAGCGAACGCAGCTTCTCCTTGAGAAACTTCTCCAGGCCCGCCGGATTGAGCAGCGCCTTGGTCTCCTGGAAGAGCATTGACTTGTTGGCCGATCCGCCTCCCTTGGCGACGAACAGAAACTCGTACTTCTCGCCCGGGGTCGCGAAAATGTCGATCTGGGCCGGTAGGTTCGTGCCGGAGTTGATCTCGTCGTACATCGAGAGGGGAATGGTCTGCGAGTAGCGGAGATTCTCTTTCTGATACGTGTCGAAGACTCCCCGCGACAGCCACTCCTCGTCCTTGGCGCCGCCGGTCCAGACGCGCTGGCCTTTCTTGCCGATGATCGTCGCCGTGCCGGTGTCCTGGCACATCGGCAGCTCGAACCCCGCGGCCACCGCGGCGTTTCGCAAGAGGGCCAGGGCAACCCCCTGGTCGTTGGGCGACGCTTCGGGATCGTCGAGAATTCCCGCGACCTTGGCGAGGTGCGCCGCGCGGTACAGAAACGACACATCCCGCAGGGCTTCCCTTGCCAGAAGCCGAAGCGCCTCCGGCTTGATCTTGAGGATCTCCTCTCCCTCGAAGGTCGCTGTGGAAACGAGATCCGCATCGAGCTTGCGGTAACTGGTCGAATCCGGGGCCAGTGGGAACGGGTCCTGGTAGGCGAACTCTGGCATGATCGGCTCCTCCCGAAGAAGTCCAGGCGGGGTTGTTCTACCCGCGTCGGGTCAAATCACGAGGAGCCCATTGTATCACGGCTGAAGCTCGAGAGTCGCCCAGAGGCTGGGGTTCTCGCCGAGCGGAAAATCGCGGCCGACGCCCAGGAACTGGTCCTCGCGCTCGTGGTCCGAAACCTGATAGGCAAAGCCCAGCCGGCGGTTCGTCTCGGGATCGAAACCGTGCAGAGCCCGGGCCGGCAGAAAGAGCTCCAGGAGCCAGCCAGCTCGGGACAGCTCGGCGTGCATGCTCAGCACGTCGGGCGAGGAGATCGGGGCGTCGGCCACGGCCCGGGCAATCGCACGCTGGCTGACATCGACATCCAGGCTCTTGCAATCGCGCCCCAGAGTCAGATGCGCTGTGAAGCGATGGCAGAAGCGCGTGGCCCGGCTCACGTTGCGGGTATCGCGCGTGTCAATCCAGAGGTTGACATCCGCGAACCCTTCGGGCCGGTCCGCACTCCTGGCAGCCTTGCCGGCCGGTGCGTCCGCCAGGATCGCGATTCCTAGCCCCAGAGGATTCCAGGCGAGCCGCACTGATGCCCAGGAGACGCGGCCCTCGAGCGACGAAAGATCCGGAACCGCACAGGTTGCGGGCAGATCGAGCAGCCCACCGCGCGCACCGCGACGGGGGATCTCCTCGATCCGCGGACACGGTGCACTCAGCCGGAACCAGAACGCCTGGGGCAACAGGGCCTTGCCCATCGCGAAACACTCCCGGACCGCACTGCAGCGACACGCTCACTCGAGCGACGAATCGACAAACGGCTTGGGTTTGGAGAACGGGCTGGGCTTGACCAGGGCACCGATGATCGTGCTGACCCCGAGCCCAACCAGCAGGAACGCCAGGCTGTACCCCACCAGGACCCAGACCCCGATGAAAGCCGACCAGAATCCGGACTGGATCCCGTACCAGGGCTGGTCATTGAGCCATCCCTCGATGAAGGCGGCGATCGCGATCAAGAACATGATGCCCGGCCACCAGAATCGGGTTGCGAACAGGACGCCGAGCCCGATCAACCAGATTCCGCCGATCAAAGTCCTGCGACGTCCCGGATCAGGGTGCATGTGAGATGCCCCGCGGTGCAAGAACCTGCGCGAGTCCCCGGACAGTCCGTCCGCGCCTCACGGAGTGGTTCGTGAAACCATCGCAATTATTGCGGCAAGAACTCTCCTTGTCGCACGGAACAAGTTCTTCCCTACGCCTCCAGTCGTTTCAGCAAGTTGACCATCTCGATGGCCGCCAGGGCGGCGTCGGCCCCCTTGTTGCCCAACTTGAGACCGGCTCGATTGAGGGCCTGCTCCACGGTTTCGGTGGTAAGGACGCCGAAGATGACCGGGACGCCGGTCGCCAGTCCGGCCTGCATGACTCCGGAGGCGGCCTGGCCGGCAACGTGGTCGTAGTGCCCGGTCTCTCCGCGGATCACGCAGCCCAGGCAGATGACCGCGGCGTACCGGCCGCTCTCGGCAAGCTTGCGGGCGACCAGTGGAATCTCGAACGAGCCAGGCACCCAGACCAGGTCGAGCCGGTCCTCGGGCACGCCGTGCCGCACGAACGTATCGCGGCAGCCCGTCCAGAGCGCCTCGGTCACGAGCGCATTGAACCGGGACGCCACGATCGCGAACCGGCCCGCGGGC
>JBAUOX010000932.1:0-3897 GCA_049579985.1 Isosphaeraceae bacterium
TCCGGGGACAAGATCCGCCCGGGCGCAATATGGCATGGGTATGGGCATGGGTATGGGTATGGGCATGGGTATGGGCATGGGAGGATTTCATTACGCCTCCTCTCCGACCGATTACCTGAACCAGCGAGCACGCCTCAATACCGCACGCGCCGGCGCGCCGACCACCCAGGGCTCAATTGCCGGCAATCCCAACGCCTATTACAACAAAGTCCGAGATGACGGTTTTGTTCCGCACCACGATCGGCGATTCGGCCAGCAGCCGACGGAACGATCGCAACATCCTGGGTCGTTGGGAGACCAGGTCAATCGCCAGCCGGCGGTTGACTCGACTGCGGCGGCATTGAGGCCCAAGCAAGTGATCCCGCTGCGCAACTTCTTCGACGCCTCCGAGAAGCTCGTCTGGCCGGGTGAAGCTCCCGCCGAGGTCGGCTTGAAAGAGAAGCGCGAGATCCTTGAACGGGCGAGCTTGGCCGTGCTCGAGGAATCCAGGCAAAACGGTGTCGCCTCGATTGCAACGGTGACGGCCGCCCGGCAGAAGTTGCTTGACTACGGCCGCCCGGCCTTGCAACAGGTCCGCGCCTCCTCGACCCCCCAGGTTGCCGACACGTTTCACCTCTTTCTGCTCTCACTCTACGAGTCGCTGGCCCGGTCGGCAGCACCGCCGGAGATCACGCCAGGTTCCGCACCAAAGCCTTGAGCGAGCTGAGCGGGTTCACCCTTCCAGCGCCGGACATGCGTAGGGAGAAGGGGGGCGACATCCATCACGGCCGCCTTCGTCGCGCCGGCGGCTCGCCGCGGCCGGGACGGTCGCTGCGTCCGCCAGAGCGCGACGCAGAAGAGCAGCAAGACCGCGATGCCGACAATCCAGAGGATGACTTTCACCGCTGGCGACATGGGATTGGCTGGCGTTTCCCGCAGGTAGATCGGAAACGGCTTGACAGGCGGTTCCGCAGTGGGAGTTTCCTGGGGCTCGGCAAAGAGCTCCTGCTCCCGTTCCCTGATCGAGAGCTCTTGCTCGGGCATGCTGCGTCGTTCCGAACCCATGCTACCGACTCCCGGATTTGCAGTGCGCGGGATACTCTCGGTACCCACAAGCCTATGGATAACCCGGCTTACTGGCAATGTCTTCTCGCAGAGATTGCGGCCGATGCGATCCGCCTTGCCGGCGAGCCAGGAAGAACCAGTCCCAGGTCGGGGGGAAACCGGCCAGTTCAGAGCTCCCCGCCAGGCTCTCGTCCCAGGGGTAGAGCACCTTGCTCAATTTGATGCCGCGGAAGCCGGCCTTGCCCAGGCGATGCTCCACCTCAAAAGGCAGCCAGAACTTTTGCCGCAGACCCTGGAACTTGAACCGGCCAAACGCGAAGTCGTAGAACCGATGCTCGGCATGGTGGCCCGTGAATCGCATGGCGTCCGCCATCTCCAGACCCTGCTCCAGCGCTTGATCCAAGAGCAACATCGTGTGGTACTGGATCGCGTCCAGCGAGGGAACGATCCCCAACAGCACTCCCTTGGGTCGCAGGCTCGCGTGGATCGATCGCAGGGTCCGGTCGATGAGACGCACGTCGGGCATGACCAGCGAGTTGATCGTGATCGCCACGTCGATCTGGCCTGCCAGGTCATCGAGCTCGTGCATCGCGCGGTGCAGGAAGCTCACATGGCACGATCGCTCCGGTCCAAGCCGTTCCCTGGCCCGTGCCAGCATCGCCGGCGCGAAATCCAGAGCAATCACCCGACCGAACCGCTCGAGCAGGCGGGGCAGAAGCGGCCCCGTCCCGCAACCCAGATCGACCACGGTCTTCCGCCCAGGATCGGTGATCGCGTCCAGTGCGTCCCAGAGCGGGTTCTTCACTCCGGAGTCGAAAGGATCGAGAAATGTGTCATCGTAAGCCGCTGCGTGCCGGCTCCAGTGGCGCTCCTGGTTCCGAATCGGGATATCGTTGTCGCCCACGAGCAAAACCAATCTCAACGCGGGTTGAACGGGCTATCGCAGGCCGGATGCCCGCCGGATCTTCCCCGCCGGACCCAAAGCCATGGCGCTTTCTTCTCGAGCATGGAACACGCCTGCCTGGCCGGTCAAATTCGGACCCATTTTGTTGCCTGCGGGTCCCGGACCCTTCTGGATGAGAGCCATCATGAACGCGGAGTCGGCGGCGATCCCGAACTCGAGCCCTTGGGGATCAAGCGGATAACGTCGATCGCCAGTCCTTGTGACGTTCCCAGCACATCGCGCCGGTAAGAGCGGGGGTAGCCCAACCGCGGGTCAGGAGTGAATCTCATCACGACCTTGGTTCCCTTCGGCTGGCCGAACGGCTGGTCGGTCTTGAGCTGGGCCAGCTCATCGGCAATGGTCGTGAAGAGCCCGTCCACTCCGAAATACCTGGGTTCGTGGGTTGGCACCGCGATTCTCCGTCCATCCGATGCGATCGACTCCACTTCACGTACCTCTCGCTGCCGCACGGTCACGTAATAATGAGCGCTCGTTATCCCCGAGGCGCTCCATTCCAGGTCGTAGTCGCGAATCCCAGCCTCGGCCCAGACCCTCCGCGCCGCGGCAAGCGCTTCAGGGGTTACCGACTGGCCGCCCGAGCAGCGGGCAAAGATGCAGACGGCAGCCAGGCCGGTCATCGCGACGAGGGTCAACCCGATCGCCGGCCGCCGAATTCGAGGACGCATTTCGCGGCTCTCGCTCATCATTCTCAACTCCTGTGTCTTTTGAACCATCCCGCCTGCCGGCCCATCGGCCCACCTTCAGCATGCCAGAAGTCACGACTCGACGACCAGCCCTGCACGATGTCCGCCAGGGCTTCAGGAGCAGAACAGGCCCGCCGCGATCGCCATCACGCCGGCCAACCCGGCGAGGATTGCCAAGAAAAGAACCTCCATCGGGGCCATTGCCGTCCAGAACGGGGAAGCGGAGGCGCTGGCGCGGGCTCCTGCTCCGCCTCGCCACTCATCCCGTCGACGATATCGGGCTCGAGCACAAGTTCCGAGGGGTCGAGTGTAATGCCGGCAAGCCCGGGAACCGCGACCAAGTCAAAGCGGTTGGCCGTACTGAAGGCCCAGGTGGCAACAGACGCCCTGCGTCTGGTCCGACCCGGCAGCCTCCGCCACACCGCATTGGCCAGGTCGTCGATCGGGTGGGCCGAGGCCAACACCACCTTCTGCCCCCGTCTTATCGCCTCGACGATCGCCTCGACCCGGCGATCATCGACTCCCGCAGTGGGTGGCTCCTGACCGGGCAATACAATATGGCCTGCCGGCAAAAGCCGATCCTGCTCGGTCTTGACCCAATCGCGTCGAAACGCCGAGGCGAAGGCGAACGGGCTGGCCCCTGACCACCGATAGGTCCACCGACTCACAAACAGTCCATGAAACGCCAGTGCACCCGGCCGCCCCTGGTCGTCGTTCCCTTGCGGGAAGACCCCGACGATCATCCAAGGCCCGCGTTGCAAACAGAGGGCGAACAGGCAGGCTTTCTCGGCAATCCCCGTGGGCCGTTCGCCAAACCGCTGCCCCGCCAGTCTCAACGCATTCAGCCACTCCCCGCGACAGCCCGCCGACCGCGACAGTACCGCGTACCCTCGATTCCAGAAAGGAAAACTGCCGTAAACCGCCTGCTCGTAACGAACGCTCCTGATCATCCGTATCCCTTTGAACTTGGCACGTCTTCTGTCTTCCGTCCGGCTGTTTCGGGGAATTCTGTAGTAGCGGCTGAGCGCTACATAGGGTAAATAGGGTGAACAGAAATAATTAAAAAAAGTAAATATTCGGGGAATTCTGTAGTAGCGGCTAAGCGCTACATGGTATAAATTTGGGGGGATTCGTGAGAATCCCCAGTTGAACTCGGTGTACCTAGGTCCGCAACTGTGAGTATCACCATGACATCGTGCCAGATCG
>JBAUOX010000933.1:0-4723 GCA_049579985.1 Isosphaeraceae bacterium
TCGATCGGCCACAAGCGCCATCTCACGGTCATAATCGATGAAGCAGATCCGGGTCAATCTCTCGTGGGCAACGCGGGCTGTGAGCTTCATGGCATGGAAGTAGCGAAACGAGACGCTGCGCTCGGAAAGAGTACCGTGAAACTTGACCAGCAATGGCTCGTCCTCGGGGCGGATCGGCCGGAGGACGACCTGAGTTCCATCCTCGTCGGTCCAGGTCGTGATGTATTGGGAGGGGTAGGGGCGGATGGCCGGTCGTGGAAGGTCGCAGGCGCGGACATCGAGTCCGTGGACGATAACCCGGGCGTCCAGCGCCAGGAGCCGATCGGGAGAGGCGAGCAAGGGATTGATGTCGACCTCCTTGATCCACTTCTGCTCGACGACAAGTTGACTGAACCGGACCATGAGCTGCTCGAGGGCGGCGATATCGACCGACCGGCGGCCACGGACTCCCCGCAACGCGGTGTAGATCTTTGTGTGCTCCATCATCCGCCGGGCCAGGGTGGTATTGAGCGGCGGCAAGGCTAGCGAGCGGTCCTTGAAGACCTCGACGAGCTGGCCGCCGGTGCCGAAGAGGAGGACAGGTCCGAACTGTGCATCGAGACTGCTGCCGATGATCAGCTCATAGCCGTCGAGCTTGATCATGGGCTGGACGCTGACGCCTTGGAAGTGTTTGGCGCCAGCGCGTTCGCAAACCGCCGACTCGATGGCGCGGAAGGCCGCGCGCACCGCGTCGGCGTCTCTCAGGTTGAGCTGGACTCCTCCCACGTTGGTCTTGTGGGTGATCGTCTCGGAATAGATCTTCAGCACGGTCGGGTAGCCGAGGTCTTCAGCGGCGGCCACGGCCGCGTCGAGGGTCTCGGCAACCACGGTCTTGACCGTGGGGATCCCGTAGGCGGCCAGCAGTTGCTTCGATTCGGGTTCGGTGAGCACGGTCCGGCCCTGACGACGGACGGCGGCGATGATCGCCTCTGCGCTCTCTCTGGCATTGGTCGCGATCTCGCTGTCGACCGGCCCGTTCGGCGTCTCGTACAGCCCCTGAAGGTTGTACGACGAGCCCCACATGAGCGTGAAGACGTGGGCGGCCGTATCGGGGTATTCGTAGGAGGGAATGCCCGCCTGGTTGAGGATCTGCTGACCGGCCTCGACGGCCGCGCCCCCCATCCAACTGGCCAGGACCGGCTTACCGCTGATCTTGGCGTGCTGCCGCAGGTGCTCCGCCGTGGCCGTGGGGTCGGTCATGGCCTGTGGAGTCAAGATCGTAAGCAGACCATCGATGTTGGGATCCTTCGCCGTAATCTCCAGCGAGCTGGCATAACGCTTGGGGTCGGCGTCGCCCAGGATGTCGATCGGGTTGCTGTGGCTCCATGCGGCCGGGAGAATTGCATCAAGCGCGGCCATGGTCTCGGCCGAGAGCGGGGCCAGCTCTCCCATGTTATCAATCAGCGCGTCGGTCGCCAGGACTCCGGGGCCGCCGGCGTTGGTCAGGATCGCCAGCCGCGGTCCCTTGGGCCGGGGCTGCTTGGATAGCACCTCGGCCATGTCGAATACCTCGGAAATCGAATTCACCCGCAGCACGCCCACTCGTCGGAAGGCGGCGTCCAGGACCTCGTCGCTGCCGGTCAAGGATCCCGTGTGCGACGCGGCTGCCTTGGCCGCCGCTTCCGTCCGCCCCGCCTTGATCACGATGATCGGCTTGGCCAGCGCCACCTCACGCGAGGCCGACAGGAACGAGCGCGCATCGCCGATCGATTCCATGTAAATCACGATGCTCTTGGTATACGGGTCATCACCGAGATAATCGATCAGGTCGCCCCAGCCGACATCAAGCATCGAGCCGATCGAGACGAACGCACTGAATCCGACGTGCGCTCGGAAGCTCCAGTCGAGGATGGCCGTGCACAGGGCGCCGCTCTGGCTGAGGAAACCGACCGAGCCAGGCCGAGCGGCCTCAGCGGCAAAGGTCGCGTTCATGCCGCTGTAAGGTCGCATCACGCCCACGCAGTTGGGCCCGATGATTCGCATCCTCCCCCGGCGTGCCTCCTTGAGCAGCTCCTGCTCGAGCCGAGCCCCTTCCGGACCGCTTTCCTTGAAGCCGGCCGAGATCACGATCGCTCCGGTCACACCGGCATCGACACATTCGCTGATCACGCCGGGCACCGTCGACGCCGGCGTGACCACCACCGCCAGATCGACCGGATCGGGGACTGACTTGATGTCCTTGTAGGCCTTGATCCCCAGCACGTTGTGCCGGTTGGAATTGATCGGATAGACTGTGCCGCCGAACGGGTTGCTGATCAGGTTCCAGAGAACGGCCCGGCCGACACTCCCTTGCTTCTCGGACGCACCGATCACGGCAACCGTCCGGGGAGCGAAGATTGCGTCCAGCGGCAGCCGATTCTCGGTTTCGCCGCTAGAAAGAAAGGACATGGTTGGAACGGTTGAAGGAATCATGAAACGTGACCTTCTCCTATGCCGGCCTCTTGAGAACGAGGACCCATCCCTGTGAATTCGACCGAGTCAACCAAAAGTGTGCGTTTGTGTGTTGAGAACGAACCGGAAGATTGATCGGAGAGGAACCAAGGCCAGACACCTCGGCGGTCGAGGCTCGCTCGCCGGGATTCTTGAGATCATGGCAGGAGTATTAATTTACTCTTATACTGCCCTCTCTGTCCATGAGATTCCTTGAGGAATGGAGCTCCGTCCGTCATTTCCTTTCGATCGAATATTCTAATTCTTTCGGAGACACCGAAAAAATACAAGGTCTTGTCGGTGACACACCATCGCGGTGTACGGACCAGCGTTCCCTTCATCAAGGAGGTCCTTCCTTTAGAAGTTTACGGCGCTGGGGGGCGTTTCAGAATATTTTTGGATAAGCTTTTGGAGAAAACCCGGGATTGAGAGCTTGGCCTTCACTGACTAGGCTGGATGAAAGGAAGCCGCGCACCGGAGGAGTCCGTTCATGTCCCGGCCCAACTCGGTTCCGGATTCACCAGCCATGCTGATCGAAGGCCAACGGCTCGACCAGCCGGCATTCCATGCCCTTTACGAGGCGACGCCGCCCGGCACTCGAGTAGAACTCGTCGGTGGAGTTGTGTACATGCCCAGTCCCGTCGGCCGCGAGCACGGAAAGGCGCAAGCGCCCGTGATTGTCTGGCTCAGTTATTATGCAGAGAGCACTCCCGGCGTCGAGGTCCTTGTCAACGCCACGACGATTCTTGGGTGGAAGAGCGAACCTCAACCCGATGGATTGCTCCGCGTCTTGCCCGAGTGCGGAGGACGCACGAGCAATGAGCAAGGCTTTGTGCGGGGCGCGCCGGAGCTGATTATCGAGGTGTCCAAGGCGACGCGGTATGTCGACCTCGGCCCGAAGCTTGCCGATTATGAACAGGCTGGAGTTCTCGAGTACATTGTACGTGCGCTCGATCCCGACGAGGTCTTCCTCTTCCGACAAGAGCAGGGCACACTGATTCAGCGCCCGCTGGACGAGGACGGTTTGTACCGTCTGACCTCATTTCCGGGACTTTGGCTTGACCCCCAAGCGTTGCTTGCGGGGGATACCCGCCGCCTTCGAGCCGTGGTCGACCTTGGCCTGGCGACCCCCGAGCATGCCGAGTTCGTGGCACGGCTTGCCGAGGGGCCCGCCGCCGGCTCCTGAAGCGATAAGCTGATCGTCCTGTCGTTCACGCCCTCGCTGCGGCTTCGCGACCCAGGACGACGGGATGAAACGTATGGCTTTGGGCATCGAACACGTTCATATGACGGGGCGTGACGAATACCGTGTCGCCGGGGGCGAACTCGAGGTCGAGCGACTGGTCGCTGATGAGCTCGAGCTGGATCCGGTGGTCGCCGTTGATCGAGAGCTCGATGCGCACGACACCTCCGAGCGGGGTGAGACGCTCGACCCGCGCGCGCCAGCAGGGACGGCCGTTCCGCTCGCGCTGGACCTCCATGTCGTGCGGCCGCACGTAGATCTGGGCATCGGACTGCAAGGCGGGTTCGGATAGCGACGAAGGGAGGGGTGACTCGGACCGAGAGCCAAGCTGGATCGTCTCCAGGGGCAGGATGTTGACCTGGCCCAGGAACTGGGCGACGAATGGGCTGGAGGGCCGCAAGTAGAGGCTTTGGGGAGGGCCGACTTGCTGCACCTTCCCCTCGTTCAGAACGACGATCTGATCGGCCACCTCGAAGGCCTCTCGCTGATCGTGGGTGACGAACAGGCTCGTGACATGAACCTCGTCGTGCAGCTTTCTCAGCCAGGCGCGAAGCTCGTCGCGAACCTTGGCGTCGAGGGCCCCAAAGGGCTCGTCCAGGAGCAACACCTTCGGGCGCGGCGCAAGCGCCCGCGCCAGGGCGACTCGCTGCCGCTGGCCTCCCGAGAGCTGAGACGGATGGCGGCCGGCATAGCCGGTAAGTTGGACGAGTTCCAGTAACTCGTCGACCCGGGCCCTGATATCCGACTTGGGCAGCTTGCGCACCTTGAGGCCGAACGCGATGTTGTCGCGTACGGTCATGTGGCGAAACAGGGCGTAGTGCTGGAATACGAAGCCGACGCCGCGCTCCTGCACGGGCAGCCGGGTGGCATCTTCGCCCGTCAGCACGACGCCTCCCGTGTCAGCCGTTTCGAGTCCGGCGATGATTCGCAGGATCGTGCTCTTACCCGATCCGGAGGGACCCAGAAGGGCGACCAACTGGCCGGCGATGACCTCGAACGAGACATCCTTGA
>JBAUOX010000934.1:0-8288 GCA_049579985.1 Isosphaeraceae bacterium
ACAGGGGCCAGCCGGTATCCGCCACCCAGGGAAAGAGAGTGGCCACGTTCGCTCTCGTGACGACGGACGGGCCCCAACCACGTCCTGCCAGATCGACCCCGGGTGAACGTGGCCGCGCTGCGGACCGTCAAGCTTTTGCCAGCCTTTCCTACTCGACTGATCGACAAGCCTTGCGCAATCCCTATGTCGGGCAGCCAGGTTGCCTCGTGTCATGAGCATACACCCGCGCACCGCCTTTCGGCGTGGGCGGCACGCGGGCTTGCATCATAACGGAAGGGTGAAAGGTGACAGCCACCAAATCTGGAGAACACAGAGAGCTGGAGAACACAGAGAGTACAAGTAAACGTGGCAAGCCTACGATTGTTTCTTCGGTCTTCCACGGGGCCGAATCGTGCATTCGAGCCCCAATCGCTTGGCCGTGTCCGTGACACAGTGAGGATCGCCGAAGGGCCGACCGCGATGGACGCAGCAACGCAACGCCGCCACTTCGGCTTCCGTTTAGTGTCAATATCTCGACAAGCGATGCACGTCCATCATCGGCCCAAGCTCGAATTGCTTGGCTGAATGGGTGGACTCATTCTGCTCTTTGTCTGCTCTTCATAACTGGGTGGCCCTCAACGTCCCGGGGATGACACAAACCGATCGAGTGCGTGCACGCATCTACCGTCACGGCTCGACAAATCCTCTGCACCGTGGTAACCTGAAACGTCAAGGAGACGCCGTATATGAACACCCATTTGCCCGCAGACCTCGAGCAATTCTTGCAGGCCAAGGTACGAAGCGGCCGATTCTCGTCCTCCGACGAGGCGATGGCGGCCGCCGTGCGGTTGCTCCGTCAACAGGAAGAAGCCGAGGAAGCCCGCGTCCTGGAGGGCATCCGCCAAGGCTTGGACGACATGCGGGCCGGACGGACCCAGCCCCTGGCAGAAGCGTTTGCCGACATCCGCCGCGACCTGAATCTGCCCCAGGGTTCATGAAATACCGCATCGAGCTGGCCGCGACCGCCAAGGCGGATATTCGCGGCCAGGCCCAATGGCTACGCGAGCAGGTATCGCCCACCGCCGCCGATAAATGGCTGGCCGGGCTCTACAAAGCCATCGACACCCTGCAAACCCGACCCCTGCGATGCCCGGTCGCCGAAGAGAGCGACAGTTTCCCCGAAGAAATCCGCGAATTGCTCTACGGCAGGCAGAAGCGGCACAAGCATCGAATCATCTTTACACTCCGCGAGGGTATCGTCTACGTCCTCTATGTCCGTCACACCGCCCGTGACGAGCTTGAACCCTAACGCTGCCGTTGCCCCGAGCCCGCACCCCGGCACTTTGACATTCCCAGGGAGGTGAAAGGTGAGGAGGTGAAAGCCACCGGCCTCGTTGATGACGCCATTACCACGGCACGGAAGAAAGGCATTGTAGATCAGGCGGGAAAGCCTGACCTACTTCCCTGCCGGGGTAATGGTTTTCCAGCAATTCGACGACGTCTCACTCATGGCCGCGTAAGGTTTAACACAGACCGTCAGGAACGTTCCCGAGTCAAGGGAAGCAGTCCGCGAAGATCAGAGATCACCGGGACCGTGGGTGTTCCCTGCGCCCTCTCTTGCTCCTGCGATCGACACACCCAGATCCCACGGATTCCCGCATCGCGGGCCCCGATCATGTCGCGTTCCCAGGAGTCTCCCACATAGACCGCCTCCTCCCGCGCGAGCCCCAGGCGCGCCAGAGCATTCTGGAAGACTCGGGGATCAGGCTTGCGGTATCCCAGCTCCGAGGAAATCACGACAACCTCGAAGAGCTCCGCCAGGGAGGTCGTGCGCAGCTCGGGTTCAATATAAAGAGTCTGGCTGTCCGACACCAGTGCGAGCCTGTAGCGTTCTGCAAGGGTCTCCAGCACCTCTCGAGACTCCGGGTACAAGCGGAACCGCTCGATCGAGAGCAAGCGGAAAAGCTGCGCGACCGCCCCGGCCAGACCGGCAGAGGATCCGGCGCCCGAACGCTCCAGGAGCCTGCCGAAGAGCTGCGCGGCGTCGACTTCCGGATGCCGCTCCGCGCTCCGATCCAGGCTCTCTTGCACGATGTGAAAGTAGATCTCACGCAGCTCCGCGGCCTTGACCGCGGCTCCTCGATACTGGAGGAAGGAGGCCAGGACCTGCCAGAGGTGGTCCTTCATTTCGTCGGTTTTGATATCGACGATGGTCAGGTAGAAGTCAAACAAGATCGCCTTGATCGGCATCTCGAGGACCATGCGCCTGCCTACTTTCGAGGGAGCCTCTCCTGCCCGCGTGACGCCGCCTTCGATCACTTGACAGCGACAGCGCAAGACGGCATCTGGCGATCCCCGGCTCAAAGTCTTCATAATCCCATAATCCGCCGCTCTCGGCACCTGAGTTCTTGCCGGACGGCGAGGACTTTTGTACAAAGACGCATGAGGAACTCCTTTCGCTCGTGTGCTGGCCGGTACAACGTAAGTGTCTGGAGCCCCTCATTTTTCTATCCCTCCCAGAATCGCGCAAGGCTATTTAGCTCGGTGTCGGGCCATTGCAATTCTTCGCGACGGATCGGTGATCGATCGCGTGATTCTGATCCTTCGTCACTACTCTTCACTCCATCCCGGCGGGGGTCACGCTCTTGCTTTCGAGCCGAACTTGTCGACAAGCCCATGCCGCGGGACTGCGTGGGGTGTCATAATCGGAGAACCCGCCGAGGGCACGATCACGACGACGACGGTTCCTCGCGGAATCGGCAGATCGTCGATGATCCCGCTTGACCGCGGCTGCCCGAGTCACTCGCCACCATTTCGGGCCTGATCCGGTCCGGAAATGTCCGGAGCCACCGCCATGGACCGTGCTTCTCGACCCGTGTCCTTCCAGGATGTTCAGAAGCTTGCGCATCGCTGTCAGTTTTACTCGCTGCGCTGGGAGACCGAGTTCACACCATGTACCGGAATCACCGCGGTCACCCGCCAGGAGCGGTGGTTCTTCGGGCGCCAGGGGATGATGATCGCACCGTGGGAGTCGCGGATGCCCGCGGCCAGAGCCGCCCTCGATCAGGGGCGAGTCGTGGACACGGAGTCGCCATTCAGGATCACCGGGCCCTGCGCCCAGGGCGCGCGGGTGCAAGTTCTGATGACGCCGCCCGGCGAGGTGATGCCGATTGTGTACCTGGCCGTCGAGGGGGCGTTTCAAGGCTTGCCCACTCCTTACGATACGCCCGGGCTGACGCGCGACACCCTTGTGTTCGGAGCGGCGGTTGCGGAGTTTCTGGCCAAGGTCGGGGCCACAGGCCGCCAGTTCGTCTGGGGTGCCGACTGGCAAATGGTTCCCGCCCTGATCCGCTTGCGCACCCGTCACCACACAGTTCTGACCCTGCACAATGAGTTCGACGCCTGGCTCGCCCGGGAGGCGTCCGAATTTGGCGGTGGTTTGTATCCGCAGTTTCACGGTCAGGAAACGGCGCTGCGGATCGGGCTGAAGCTGGCCGATGTCGCGACAACCGTCAACCAGGGTTATGCACGAGGGCTGCGCACCGAACCCATTCACACGCAGGTGATGGCCCATCATCTCCAGGACCTGGTCTGGAGGATCGTGCCGGTCGAGAACGCCAATTTCTTGTCGCTGAGCCCGGAACACAAAGAGCTCGAGGCGCTGCTGGCGCGTGACCCGTCTTCGGGCTTGAAGGTGATCGAGGACACCCAGCGGCAAGCACGGGCCGCGCTTCCCGAGGTGATGAGAGTGCGGATCGGCGATCGTGTGCTGATCGTGGCGATGGGTCGGCTGGCGGCTCAGAAGCTTCATGATGTGATCTCCGAGGGTGTTCGTAGACTGCTCCGGCAGCACCGGGATTTGCCTCTGTTTGTTGCCTTCCCGATTGTCTCTGGAGAATCCGGGGATGGGAGCCGGCTGGAACGGATCCACTACCTGGTGCATGAGTTTCCAGACCGGGTGTGCTGTACGGAGGGAAGGATTGAATATTATGATACGTTAATGCGTGCCGCCGATTACAATGCCATGACCAGCCTGTATGAGCCTCACGGCGGGGCCTTCGAGGGCTCCGTGGTTCCGATCGTCCGGTTGATTGACGGGCTGGCCCGCCAGGTGAACGCGCTGGAGCCGACGGGACGCGGCGTTCCGCTCAATGCGATCTGGCATGATCCCTGGGAACTTCCTTCCGGACTGGGCTTCCGCGAGCCGACCACGCTGACCGAGGTGGACGATCTCCGGGCTCTTTTGACCGGCTCGTTCGCACCTGAGAATCTGACCTTTCGCGCGATGGTCTCGGCCTTTGCCGAGGTGCTGACCACCGCCGTGTCGATTCGCCGCGACCGCCCCGAAGTCTACGCCCGTCTCGTCCAGGGCGCACTGAGGGCCCAGATGGAACGCGACTGGCTGATCCAGCTTGGAGGAATTCTTGCCCTGGTGGAAGAGGCTCGCTTGCGCAGGCCGCTATGAGGGTCAAGGCCGCCACCAGGATGACCGCGCTATGCGGGTCGAGATGGCGAGCCATGACAGACGAAGCCCACGTTCCTTCACACGGGCATCCTCGATCCGGCTCACCCCCCGATCCGGACTCCGGCGGCGTTCAGGGCATCGAGTTGTTTCGCCGCGGCCGCCTCGCGTCATGATTCCTCGAAGATGCGACAGCGGCGCTCGAGAGAAAAGGACAGGGCCGCCCGGAAAGCTGGTGCCGTGGGTGGCCCCTGGCTCTTTGCGGCGTTTTATTCCCAAAGTATGATGGCAAGGCGAGATCAAGGCACTGGAAGGCGCGGTCAGATGCAGGCGGCCGCGACCCGGGGCGCAACGGACCGGCGCGGTCAGGAATCCTCCGGAAATGAGCGAGACACCAGCGATATCCTCGTCACCTCATCACGTCATCGAGGCCACGTCGGAGACTTTTGACCGGGAGGTGATCGAGCGGTCCTCGACCGTCCCCGTCGTGGTTGATTTCTGGGCTCCCTGGTGCGGGCCTTGCCGGACGCTGAGCCCGGTCCTGGAAAAGCTGGCGGCTGAGTACGGCGGCAAGTTTCTCCTGGCCAAGGTCAATAGCGACCAGAATCCCGACGTGGCCGGCCGGTTTGGCGTCCGGTCCATTCCCGCGGTCTTCGGCGTGCGGGACGGCGCAGCGGCTGACGCCTTCGTGGGACTTCAGCCCGAGTCGGTGATCCGGAGCTGGATCAACCGGCTGCTGCCCACCGAGGCCGAGTCGCTCGCCGCGGCCGCACGCCGTCTGGAGAGCTCTGACCCGCGTGCCGCCGAGGCGAAATATGGCCAGGCCCTAGCCCTCCAGATCGACCTGCCCCAGGCTCAGATCGGCCTGGTGAGGATTGCCCTTGCGGAGGGACAGATTGAGGACGCGACGACCCGGCTTGCCGCCCTGGAGCGGCGCGGCTTCCTCGAACCCGAGGCCGAGCGGCTCAAGGCCGCACTGATGCTCCAGACTCAGGCCCAGGGGGCAGGCAGCGTCGACTCCGCGCGCGCCCTTCTGGCCGCCCATCCCGACGATCTCGAGCTCAAGCTCGCCCTGGCTGAAGCCCTTGCCGCCGCCGGCCAGTATGCCGACGCCCTCGCCCACTGCCTGGATCTGGTGGAGCGCGATCGCAAGGGAGTCGGCGAGCAAGCCCGGCAGGTGATGGTCGCGATCTTCCAGCTTCTTCCTCCGGGCGATAGGCTTGTGACCGAGTATCAGCGGCAGCTCTCACTCGTGCTGTAGGGCGGCCGTCGATTCAACTAGAAAAGAGATATCTTCGCTGGAGTTATGAAAAAAACGAGCGCTGCGGGTCGCCCGCGTCACCCCTCGACGTCCTGCGTACAATAGAACATCGCGGCGGGATCGGCCGCCTGATCCGGACCGCTCCTCGATGAGAAACGCCATGGTTCGCATCATGAATTCACCCACCATTGCTGAGCAGTTGACGGCGCCTTCGATCTCAGAATCCGGGCCCGGGGACTGGCGGCAACGGCTGGCCATGCTTACCGAGATGATGCGCGAGATGAGCCTTCAAGACGAACCCCAGGCCATGGTGCGGAGCTATGGAGAGCGAGTGCGGAGGCTCATGCCCAGCGACGGCTGGGTTTCTTTGAGTCGGCGGGGCCTCGAGCCTCCCCGGTATCGGATTACCCGGGCGAGCATCTGGACGGAGCCAATCGATCCCTGGAAGCAAAAGGACCGGCTGCCGCTTATGGAAGGTGGATTGCTGGGCGAGTTGCTCTACGGCGACGAGCCGCGTATCATCGATGACATCGAGCCCCTGCTCAAACCCGACGACCCCGCCCTGGAATACCTGCAAGGTCAGCGGTCGTTGATGGCGATTCCGCACTACGACAAGGGCGTCGGGCTCAACATGGTCGTCACGATGAGCAAGCAGCCCGGGGCCTATGACCGGGAGCAATTCCCCGAGCGTTACTGGATGAGCAGCCTCTTTGGCCGGGCGACCCAGAATCTGGTGCTGCGCGACGAGCTCAAGCGGGCCTACGAGATCGTCGAGCGCGAGTTGAACGTCGTGGCCGACATCCAGAGGTCGCTCTTGCCCAAGACCCTGCCGGCGATCCCGGGCCTGGAGCTGGCGGCGCACTATCAAACCTCGCAATGGGCCGGCGGCGATTATTACGATTTCTTCGAGCTTCCCGGCGGCCGCTGGGGTTTCCTGATCGCCGACGTCAGCGGCCATGGCACGCCGGCCGCCGTCATGATGGCAATCCTGCACAGCCTGGCTCACGGCCATCCCGGTCATCCCGAACCGCCGTCGGCTCTGCTGGAGCATGTCAACAAGCGGCTCTCCGCGAGTTACACGGCCGAGAACGAGGTATTCGTTACGGCCTTTTACGGGATCTACGACTCCACCCGGCGCCAGTTCGCCTATAGCTGCGCCGGCCATAATCCGCCGCAACTGAAGCGGTGTTCCCTCGGTCGCGTCGATTCCCTCGAGGACGTGGGAGGCCCGCCCTTGGGGCTCTTCGAGGACGTCGAATACGCCCAGGCGAGGGTGACTCTTCATCCGGGTGACATACTTGTCCTCTATACTGATGGAGTCACCGAGGCCATGGATTCAGAGAGCAAGCAGTTTGGATTGGAGATGCTTCACGAGGTTCTGACTCGATGCAGCCTGGGTGCATCGGCGATGCGTCATGCGATCCTGGAAGCGCTCGACCGCTTCACCGACGGCAATGCCGCACTCGACGATCGCACGCTGCTCGTGGCCAAGGTTTTGTGAAAGGAAAAACAATGATGATCCCTCGCCTTGACGAGACGGCGGTCAAGCTTGCTCCTTCAATTCTCTCGGCCGATCTGGCCCGCCTGGCAGAGCAGGTGGGCGAGGCGGAGCAGGTGGGGGCCGATCGAATTCACGTCGACGTAATGGACGGCCACTTCGTTCCCAACCTGACCTTCGGCCCGGTCATCGTCAAGTGGCTGAGGCCCGTCACGCGGCTGCCCCTCGAAGTGCATCTGATGATCGACAACCCCGACCAGTTTCTCGAAGCCTTCGCCGAGGCCGGTGCGAACACGCTCATCGTTCACCAGGAAGGGGCCATTCACTTGAACCGGACCGTGCAGCAGATCAAGGCGCTCGGCCGGCGCGCTGGTGTTGCAATCAACCCGGCAACACCCGCCGGGATGCTGGAGGAGATCCTGCCCGATCTGGACCTGGTCCTGGTCATGACCGTCAATCCCGGCTTCGGCGGTCAGCGTTTCCTGGCCGGCACGCTGCCCAAGATTCGTACCATCCGGCAGATGATTGATTCGCTCGGCACCAACTGCGAGCTGGAGGTCGACGGCGGGATCGATCACAAGACCGCGCCTCTGGTCGTCGAGGCAGGCGCTCGCGTGCTGGTCGCCGGCTTCTCGATCTACGGCGCTAAAGACGGCGTGGCCGCCGCGATGGATCGGCTGCGCGACCTTGGGGGCGTCGGGTAAGGTCGCCGAATCGGTGGCAGGCCGACAGGAAACTTGGGAAACACTGAGCAGGTCGCCCTTTTCGTGCTTAGAGCGGTTTTCACTCGGATAGCCGACTGGTCATACTAACCCGAAGCGTGAGCGAGGGGATCGCTGGCGGAGTCCTCGCTCACGCTTCGGGTTAGTATTCCGCGGCGTCATGCGCAACTCGTTGGTAAACCGCTCTAGCACCTTGCTCCCAATCAATTCTGGTCGCAAGGGCCTTGACCACGGGGTTTCCAGGTCTTAGCCTATCAAAGCTATGCGGGTGAGGTGTTCTAGCTCCCCGCCTATCCGTGTCTTGCATCGCGACAACTTGCCGGCTTCGTTTCGGAATGCTGGCTGCGAAACGGACGACCAGGAGGA
>JBAUOX010000935.1:0-7395 GCA_049579985.1 Isosphaeraceae bacterium
CCCAGTCCAGTGTTGCACCTTCTGGACAGGGAGTTGCACTGATTTCGAGGTAACGCCCATCAGACCGACGATCGCCGTCCAAGATCACCTTTCGGAAAGCCGGCTTCGGTCGATGTGACCGACGCGCGCAAATCCACCGTCGAAGGACCAGTCCTTCAGTCTGTCGAGGGCCACCCCCTCCGTTCAGACTCTATTTCTTCCTCAGACCCCTCATCCCGTGCTCGAACAGCCCCTCGATATAGTCCTCGGACAGGTCTCCGGTTCCCATCTGCAGGCGGTAATACAGGGGGGCATAGAGCAGGTCGATGGCGGTCTCCGGATCGATCTCCCGCCGCAACTCCCCCCGCTCGATCGCCTCCTGGAAGACGGCGACGGCCATCGCACGCCTCGGCAGCGTCCAGCGCTCGCGGAACGCCGTGGCCAGCTCGGGGTCCGATGGGGCGACGAAGGCACTCAAGCCGATGCCATCGCTGCGATCTTGACGATGTAGGCGTCCAGGTTGTGGTCACTGACGCTTGGAAAGAGCCCCTCCAATACAGGATCCTCCAAGACGGTAGCCCCGAGCGACTCGGTCCTCGCGCCCGAACGCAACGCCGCCCTCTGCTGCAGCAACGTGGCTCGCAGCCGGTCGAACTCCGCCTCCGACATTGTGGGAGGGCCTTCCTCCTCCAACCCGACCCCCACCGATTCGATGCGAGCTTTCAGTCGACCGCTTCCATCAAACTGATAGAGCCTCCCGACATGCCGATATCCCGGTGGAACGAGGGGAACGATGTCGTCATCATTGACAAACCGGTAGAATATCTCTCCGTAGTGCTTCCGCATGAAAGCCGGGAAATTCCCCCTCCCGACGGCTGGTTGACCGTACGTGTAGATCGCGTCGATCGGGAAAACTCCCTGCCACTCGGCGGCCGCGATCGTGGCGAGCGCCCCACCCAGGCTGTGGCCGGTCAGCACGACCTTGCGATCGGGAAGCCGCCTTAGTTCCTGTTCGATCCGGGATTTCACGACGGTAAAACCGGTGTGAAAGCCCCGATGCACGATCCCATAGGGCTGACTGGTGCCTAACACATTGAGATTGGCCAGCCAATCACCGGTGCTTTCCGTACCGCGGAAGGCGACCACGACCGCTCCCGCCGAAGAGGCGACGAAGCACTGCGTATCGTCTGCCTCGATGAAGAGGCAAGTGTCGAGCTTCCAGGTCGTGCGGGCCATCGATTCGATGGCGGCTTGGAGGCCGTAAGAGAGCCTGCTCGCCAGGGCGAGAGAGAGCGTGGCCTGCCAGTCGAATGACGTCTTCGCGAGCGACGACGCGGAGAACTTCGCCATGAACGTCGAGGCCAATACCGGCGCTTGCCGACCGAACAATCCTTCAGCCTGCGCGGGCTTAGCGGCGATGGTCGCTGGTGCGGCGACCAGTTGGGGCGTACCAATCGTCAAGCTGACCTGGAGGGGAATCGTCCAGGTGCTCGTCCCGGCCGAGAATTGGGGCAATGTGGGCGGGACGGCCGTCGACGACGGAATCCAACGATCGACCGGCGCTTTCGTCTCCGGACTCGTCACCGGTGCTTTCGCCTCCGGTTCCGGAACTTGTTCATTGCTGATGAGATTCCAGATTGGGTCGTAGATGTCATCCCGGCCCGCGACCGTCGGTTCGAACTTGACCCCCGCGTCGACCACTCGACTGTCCTGGGCGAGGTCGTAGGCGGAGACCGCGTAATTGGAGACGAGGTATCGCCCGGCGAAGTGCAGGCCCACGACCTGGATCGGTTCGGTCGCGGAATTGGGGATCAGGAGGACGGCCGACCCGGAATTCCCGCCCAGCGTCGAGCTGTCGTGGGTCACCACTTCCACGAGATTCTTAAAGCTCTCGACCTGCTCGCGGGGCTTCAGCAGCCCGGGTTGCAGGCGTTTGACGTAATATGCCCCGCGGAAGATGCGGTTCTGGATCCGCTGGAACTCCTCGTCGCTCGAGGGGTCGTAACCGGGATAGCCCACGACCACGACCTCGCGGTCCTTCAGCGACGACGGGTCGGCCGTGCTCAGCGAGAGCGGCTTCCGCTTCTCCGGCAGCCCTTTGACCCTGAGCAGCGCCATGTCCCATCGGGGATGGATCATCAACACTTCTTCGACGGTCAGGGACTCCGACGACGTCCGGCCGTTCTCGCGGTAGAAATCCACGGAAGCATCCAGGCCGCTCTGGAATTGCAACGACCGGCCGACGCCCGTGGCGAAGATCGCGGCGACGTGCCGATTGGTAATCAGCACATCGTCGCCGACGATGAATCCCGTGCCGGCATAGGGCAGCGACGGCAGGCTGGGGACCTCGATCCGCCCCACGGAGAGCAGGCAAGATTCGATCCGCGATTTGAGCCCGTCGGCCGCCAGGTGCTCCCATTTCGTCGAGAGCTGGTCGACCTTCATCTGGTCATCGACGATGTCGACCACGGGCCGGTGGTAGGGCATGACGATCGCTTCGAGCACGAACTGCTGCTCCGAGTCGACCTTCTCCCCTTTCGCGACACGATCCAGCGACTCGAAGGCCATCTCAGCCTCCATACGGGCCGGATCGACTCGGCGCGTATCCAGAGACAAACTCTCCGTGACGGGCGCCGAGCGACTCTCCAGCGTCTCGCTCAGGCCCTCGGCCTTTAGCTTCGGGTCGACCTGGCGGAGCATCTTCTTCAGATCATCGAGGCGGCCAGCCATGATTACCTATCCTCTCGGTTGGGCCGATCAGTCTCGGCGAGTTGACGTCTTTCGAAAGCAGGCACGACGAGGCCGTGAATTCGAGCGATCATCGGGCCACGGCCCGGTCGTTCGGAGAGGGCCCATCATCCGGGCTCCATCGCCTGACGGGTCCTATCGGTCAAACAATCTCAAACTGGCGGGATTCCAGATTTCAACAAACAAGCCAGAACCGGGACGTTGAAATCCGAGATCCCACCAACCTGAGGTGGGCGATCCACTAGGGCCTTGGATAGAGTTCGGCGGCGAACTTCTTGTCCCCCTCCGAGAATTTCGTGTTCCATTCCACGACAAGGCCTTCGGCCAACCCGGCGGGGACGGGGAACATCATGATCGACTTCGGGTCGAACGCGCGGTACTCGGGATTCTCGAATTTCGGAGCGACATCGAAGATCGTCTCCTGGATCACCGAGAGCGGCCAGTTGTTGGGCGGGCTGCCGTAATACTGGATCACGGCCTGCTTGTTCCAGCGGATATTCGCATTTGGGTTTTCTTGTTCGTGGATGAGGCCGATGACGTGGCCGAACTCGTGGCGGATGACGCGTGCCGCGTCCTCCTCGTTGACGGCGGTCCGCACCTGGCCGAGGTTGATCGTCGGCTGGTCGGCCGCCACAGTCAGGGCGTCGATCCCGATCGCCGACCAGGACCCCGGTTGCGCGAAGGTGAGCCGGATCGGAGCGTCCGTCGCCTGGGAATCGAAGTCGAACTTAAGGTTGGCGAACTGCGACCACTCCGCGGCGTACTTCTTGACGAGCGCCTTGACGTTGTCGTCGCCGTCGAGGAAGCGCACCGCGAGGACCGTGCCGTTCTTCCAGAGCCGCCACTGGCCCTTGAGATACGGGTCGCGGGCCAGCGCCGGCGAGACGATCGGGTCGTTCTCGACGTGTGCGTCGAGCTTGGCCTGGGTTTGTCGCGCGAAATCCTGCTCCTTGCTGGCCGCGATCCGGAGAATGATCGTGTTCAGTTCCTTGTCCTTGCCGAGTTCCTTGTTCATCTCGAGCTTTCGACCCAGGGATTCTCGCACTTCTTCATTCAAATCCTCGGCGTTTTTCCTGGCCTTTTCGGCCGCCGTCTTCTCCCTGGTGAGTTGGTCCGTCGCCTGGCGAAGTTGGGTGTTGATCTTATCCGTTTCCCTCTGGGAATCCTCGGCAGCTTTCTTCTTGGCTTCCAGCTCGACTACCTTTTTTTGCAACTGCTCGGAGACCTCCCTATACCGTGTGCTGAGCGTTAGCGACACGATTAATCCCGCGAGGGCGGGAATGGCCAGGACCCCGAAGAACTTCCAGAATCGATTCCGTTCGTTCTTCCGACGGTCTTCGTAGCGACACGCTTCGATGAACCTCTGCTCGGCCTCGTTCCGGTTCTGATAGGTCATCGCCTCCTCAAGGTCTTTCCACTTGAGTAGCCTGTCCGCTGGACGTCCCTCGCGGTTCCACTGCTCGGCCATCTCGCGGAAAGCCCGCCTGGCATCGAGCCACTTCTTGTAGGTTGGCCAGGACGTCAGGAGTTCTTTCGACCGGAGGTGGACACGCTCGGCCTCGGGAGTCTCCCCTTTCGTGATGTGGATCACGCCGATCTTCGCCAGGCCGGAGACCGCCCGATCGACGGATTCGTTGGAAAAGAAGACATCATAGAGGGCGGCCTTGGTCGTCGAGACCGGCTCGAAGGTCCGGCCGTCCGCCCCGAGTCGGGCCAGCCTGAGCAAGACGCAACGGGCCATGGACTCGTCCTTCGGCGGGAGCGTTGCCAGCCAGCGGTCGGCATCCGCGACGGCCTTGCGCACCGTCGAGGGGTCGAATTCGGCGAGCAGGGTCTCCTCGAACTTCGGCTTGACGAGGTCGCTATTCTTGACGCCACCGTCCTCGGCCCTGGCCGCGCTGGCCAGCTTGGCCGTCCAGAAATTCATCAGCCCTTGGACCGAGGCACGATCCTCGCGGGCGTCGAGGATCGTGCCCGTGGCGGCCGCCCGGGACAGGAATTGCCGGACCCGTTCGATGCCCCCCGGGCTCGCGAACAGCGATTTCAAGTCTTTCACCAGCAGGGAGTGCTCACCCTCGACTACGTCGAGATCGTCAAAAGGCCGCGGAGCGACCTTCGACGCGGGAGCGGCAGTTGGCGTAATCTTGGGCTGTGCAGTCATCCGAATCACTCCTGAAAAGGCCGGGACTCGTCCGTCTCAGTTGACCTGAGTTGCCGTCCGCAGTTGAACGTCAAGGATGCCGGCTTCCTGGACGAGGCTGTTGGTCATGTCCAGGAGTTCTTCGTCGAGGGTCAGGAAGAATCGCCGGAAGCGTTCGATCAGGAGCGCGAAGATGTTCCCGATCCGCTTGGGATCTTGCGGAGAAAGGCCGGCCGTCGACTCGAACAAGGCGGCCAGGTGGACGACCCGGTTCGCCAGGGTATCGGCGGGCCTTCGCGAGGTGAGGCCCTGGAGGTCGGCCTTGACCACATCCCAGCCGGGGACCCGGGCGGGAGCAACATTGGCGACCGTCTCCGCTTGGGCCAGCGACGTCTCGACTCGCTGGCAGCAATCGTGGTCCTTGATCAACACCGAAAGGTTGTCGCAGAGCGCCCGAAAGCGGTTCAGTCGGTCGCGGAACTCCGCGATGAAGGAAGGCACGAATCCCCCGTCCGGATTGAGGCCGGCGAGGATCACGTCCATCAACTTCACCAGTTCCAGGGGCTTGAGCCGCTTGGCACACTTGACCAGCTCGGCATTCAGGCCGGCCTGCTGGTTCGGCAGCGCCCTCAAGACCTCGACGATGCTGGAGAGCGCGTGCAGGTCTCGTGCGGTCACGGCATTCCTGAGCGAGCTGACGGCGCGCCCGTAGGCCTCCACCCAGCCGGCGTCGGAGGGGTCTTCCAGCAGCGCGGTGCTTTTCAAGGCCGCCTTGTAATCCTCGAAGAGGTCTTCGCCGATGTTCTCGATCTCGATAGGATTGTTCGGGTCCTGCTTGAACCGCTCCGCCGCCTGGGAGATCGCCTCACGCTTCGCTTGGAGGTTGTGCAGGCCTTCGTGCAATTGCTTGAAGCCGCTAAGATAGCGGAACTGTTCTCGACGCTGGACGAATTTCTCGTTGAACCGGATGACGTCATTCTTCACCGCCGGCGACATCCCCGACATCGCCGCCGGGGCAGGGGTCCGGCCCGGCGAATCGACCACCAGGTAGCCCTGCTCTTCGAGCCGCTGGCGGATCGTACGTACCGAGACGGCGTTGAGCCGCAAGGTGTCATCCTCGCGAGCACGGTGAATCCCGACGAATTTCTCGTCGTCTTTCCTGAAGACGCCGCCGCCGCTGATGCCCGGCCGGGTGCCATCCCCGAGCAACCGCACCACGCCCTGGAACTCGTCGCAATAGGAGAAGGAGTCCGGGGTCCGGATCGGATTCACCATCCCCTGGGAGAAGGACAGGGTACCGCCGGGGTATCCGTAGATCCGGAAGTCACCGGCGAGATCCGAGTCGGCCCATTCGCGGACCGCGGGGGCGGCCGTGCTCGCCTGGGGGTCGTCGATCTCCAGCACGACCCAGTCGTCCGACGCGTTCGAACGCTCGGCCTGGATCACCTCTTCGAGCGTCAGATTCGGCTTGATCTTCATCACGATCTTCGCCGTCTTCGCCTGAGCGTCGTTGTAGCCCGTGTCCGGGGCCCAGACGCGCAGCTGGCTCAGCACCTGCCCGAACCCGGGCTTTCGGTCTTTCGAGGTCCCGCGCACAACATGAGCGCACGTCAAGAGATAGGTCTTCGGCACTTCCTGGGCGCCTTTTTGCTTGAGGCGAATTGCCACGGCGCTCCCCTCACTCCTGTCGCCATTCGGCGATGTTGCTTCAATATACCAGATTATGTTATGTGGATAAGTATACTGCATGTCATCATCCTTAATTATAAGACGAGTGGGTAGAGTTGACGTTTCCGACAAAAGTCCTGAATGATAGTCTGGGACGGATAGGGAGCTTGAAAAGAACCAGCGACAAGTCCCTGTTTCCAATGGCTTTAGGTAGCTGTGGCCACCGAATTACCCATCAACTTCGCCCGATCATTATGAACGGGCGTTCAATTTTGTCGGAAACGTCAGAGTTGGCCTTTTGTTTCTCGCTCGCTATTTTTGCGATTATCTCTCATACATGACCCGAGCAAAAGGGGGTGGAGTCGGCGATCTTGCACCAAATTGGCGGTCTTGCGAGACACCCCGCTCGGCCCCGTGAAGTAATTGGTGGGTTGGCGAGAGGCGGGTGGGCACTTCTTGGCTCGCCCGTGGGTCGAAGAGACGTCGATCGTCCTGGCCGCTCCGCTGGGCGGGCGAACGCTCCACGCCCGATGCGCAGGGGTTCGCAAAGCGCTAATTGACCGGCGGCAGCCGCAAGTTCAGCTGGAACGGACAATTAGTCCGGAGTTCAAGGTCATTTAATGTGCATTGGATTCCCACATAACGACTTAGAGAAAATTTCATGTCATTATTCTGGCTACGTTTCTAACAGCCGCAGCGCCTCCCCCTGTACCGGATCAAGTTCGGTCAGTTGCTGAAAAGTCATACTGCTCGGGCCCGAGACTACTTGGTGCGTCTCACGCCTGCGACCACCCAAGTGCACCAGCAAGGTCTGAAAACTGTGCACCGGCAGATCCCCGGCGGTCTGATGCGTCTTCTTC
>JBAUOX010000936.1:0-8384 GCA_049579985.1 Isosphaeraceae bacterium
TCATCGGCGGACCACCCATCATCGGCGGACCACCCATCATCGGCGGCGGACCACCCATCGGCGGCCCACCCATCGGCGGCGGCCCGCCGAACGGGGGCTGAGCCCGGGCCTCGGAGGCCGCCAGGCCCACGACCAGCAGGACCGCCAGGTCCATCGTCCGCCGCGCCATCCTTGGCGATGCCATCTTGAGTACCGCCCGGATCCACGAGCCCTTCAGCCCACGCCGGAGCACAAGAGGGTAGGTGGTACTGGTGGGCTCGGCCACGAAGCTCTCGCGCCGGGCGTTTTGTTCACACGTGTTGGTATGGTTGTCGCTCATGAGTCGTAGCTCCGTTGTAAAACCGCACCTGATCCGGTCGTTTCCTGCAGCGGGGGGTGCGGGAACCTCCGGCTGAGGATGAGCATGAGAGTGCCTCCATGGATGAGTCCCCTTCGCTTGTTCCTGCTCGGCGTACCGATCCAGCGCAGCGAGCCGTTGCTCCTGGGGGCGTCTCACTGTGCATGACGGGCCGTCCGGGTGGTTCGGGGAGGCCCGCGTGTTCCAGGAGGATCCGGCGCACCTGGCTGATGACTTCCGGATGGTCCTGGCACAAGTGGCCGGCGGAGACCAGCTCCTCCGAGGCGGCTCCCGCGACGTGGGCGCTCTCATAGCTCACCACGCCGTCCGTCCGATGACCGGGCGCTGAGTCGGGGCGGACCGCGATGATCGAATGGACCTTCAGGGCCGGCGGGTGGGCCAACTCCGAGAGCGCCGTCAGGATCGGCGAGTCCCATCCCAGCTCGTCGATGCTGCTGGGCAGGCCCCTGCGGAACGGCTCGCGGAAGAAGTCCGGCGGGTTCTCCGCGACCAGCCGGCGATGGGCGGCGCGCAGGGGGTCGGGCAGGAGGACCAGCCGCGTCCCGATCGCCCGGACCGAGCCCCGGTCCAGCCGGCTGCCCCGGTGGGGCGTCGCGATGTAGATCACGCGGCGGACCCCCGGGTGCGCGCCGAAGATCAGGCAGGCGCGCATCAGCTCAAGGTCTCCCCCTTCGCCCGTCAGCTCGCCGAGGGGACGGTCGCTGACTGCCCGCCAGAGCCGGAGGCCGGGATCGACGGCGACCAGCTTGCAGAGCAGGCCGCCCATGCTGTGGCCGACGAGCACCATCCGGTCGAACGCGGGGTCGCTCTTGTCCGGGTCGAGCCGCCGGCGCACCTCGTCGAGGTCCCTCCGGAGGAGATAGCCCGAGTAGGGGATCGGGTTCCCGGTCGCGTAGCCGAACGTCCAGAATTGGAAGCGGCCGTCGATGGCGGGATCGGCCGCGAGGGCCTCGATCATCCGGCGCCACGACGCCGGCCTGGCCCCCAGCCCGTGCACGAAGACGACCGGCATCTTCCCGCGCACGTAGGGACGCGGCCCGATCCTCGAATGCCCTGCGTGTCATGGCCGACATCTTCCCGCGCACGTAGGGACGCGGCAGCGACAGGCCCGTCGGCTCGTAATGAAACCGCTCCTCCGACCTTGGCGCCGTGCGCGGCCCCGCATGGTCCTCTGCCGGGAGGGGCGACAGGGCGGCGGAGGCGACCCCGAGCACAGTCAACACCGATAATACGAACCTCATCACCAGATTCCTCTCAAGGTTCTTCACGGCTCTTGAGGACTCCCGACGTAGCGGGTCGGGTCCTGCTCGAACGCCTTCCGGGATTCCTCGGTGAGGAAATGGTAGGTGACGCCGCGGTACTTGGTCCCGTCCTTCGCGAAGGCGCGGGGGAAGGTCCGGCCGAGGACGACATCCGGGACCTCCAACCCCTTCTGGTAGTCGGGGTTGAAGAACAGGCTGACGTAGGTCTTGGTGAAGGCTAGTGCCTTCCGCTTGAACCATTCGACGGCCTTCTCGACGCTCGAGGGGTCGAGGGGCAGGGCGACCTGGTCGTGCCGCTCGAACTCGATGAAGACCGGGACGATCTCGAGGTCGTGGAAGAGGATCAGGCTGTCGACGGCGACGCCCGCCTCCAGCCCGAAGCGGAGCTGGATGTTCGCCGGGCAGCGCTCGCCTCGGGGGATCGAGAACGTGACGAACCCGCCGTGGAAGACCCGACCCGCGGGCCCGAATTCGCGCTCGGTCACGACCGGCGTGACACCCGGCAAGGACTCGGCGAACGCCTCGACCCAGGGCCGGGTGGCCTCCTGGATCTGGTGACTCAGGCCGAGGAAGATCGCGTAGTGGAATTGCATCTCTCGGTACTGCTCGGCGGCCTGGTCCTGCATCTCGCGGATGCGCTCCATGGCGGACTCGACCTCGCCCCGGAGCTTGGCCTTGAACTCGTCGATTTCGGTCATGGCTCACCTCGATTTCGAGCTGTCGGTAAATTCGTACGACGATTGACTCCCATGCTCTCTTGCCTACTCGCCCCCGATGATCTCCCCCTTCTCGGCGACGGAGCGCTTCATCAGGAGGACGAGGAGCACGAGTCCCAGGCTCAGGACGGCGAACAGCCAGAAGACGTCGAAGTAGGCCAGAGACACGGCCTGCTGCTGGCGGAGATTGTCCAGCGTCTGGAGGGTCATCTGGTGCGACCGGGCCGGATCGCCCGTCCGCTGCATGAAGAAGGCTTGACCTTGACTGAAGTAGGACTGCACGTGCGAGTTCAGAGGCCCGAGGTTCTCGCCCACGCGGGCCAGGTGGAACTGCTCGCGCCGTTGCTCGATGATCTTGTTGATCGACATGCCGACGCTGCCCCCCTCGTTGCGGAGCAGGGCGAACAGGCCGACCGCCGCCCCACGCAGGTGCTGGGGGGTGTATCGGAAGGCCGCCACGTTGATCGGGGCGAAGAGCATCGACAGGCCGACGACCAGCACCACCCGCGGCCAGATCACGTACCAGGGGCTGATGTACAGGTTCATCCGCGCCATCCAGTAGTTCCCGGCCGCCATGACCAGCAGGCCACCGGCGATCAGCCAGCGGGCGTCGGTGCCCCGGCCGAGGAGGACGCCGACGACGAGCATCATCAGGATGGAGAAGACGCCGGAGGGCGACATCACCAACCCGGAGACGAAGGCGTCGTAGCCGAACAGGGACTGGAGCAGGGAAGGCAGGCTCACGCTGGCGCCGTAGAGGACGCCGTAGGCGCAGAAGATGATGATGCTGCAGGCCGCGAGGTTGCGCTCGCCCATCGGCCGGAAGTTGACCACCGGGTTGGCGATCCTCATCTCCCGGAAGATCAGGCCGCCCAGGCAGACGACGAACAGGACGGCCAGCGTCTGGGCCTTCCAGAACGGGTCGTTGTACCAGTCCCATTCCTGCCCCTTGCTGAGCAGGACTTCCCAGCAAGTCATCGCCAGCGCGAGCAGCCCCAGGCCGATGTAGTCGAAATTAAGCGGCCGGCGACTCAGCTCCGCCCGCTCCTTCTTGAGGTATTCCGGGTCCTCGACCGCGAAGTGGCACATCAGGTAGCCGAGGACGCCGATCGGGAGGTTGATGAGGAAGATCCAGCGCCAGTTGTAGTTGACCGTGATGTAGCCGCCGAGCGTCGGGCCGATGACCGGTGCGATCAGCCCCGCCACGCCGAACACCGTCATGGCCGTGCCCTGCTTCTCGGGCGGGAAGCCGTCGATCAGGATCCCCTGGCTGGCGGGCTGGAGCCCGCCGCCGGCCAGGCCCTGGATCACCCGGAAGAGGATCAGTTGCTCGAGACTGGTGGCCAGACCGCACAGCACCGAGGCGATGGTGAAGACGGCGATGGAGAGGAGGAAGTACCTGCGGCGGCCCAGGCGGGCCGAGATCCAGCCCGTGATCGGCAGGATGGTGGCGTTGGCCGCCAGGTAGCTGGTCATGACCCAGTCGCTGTCGTTCATCGTCGCCGACAGGCCGCCGGCGATGTAGCGCATCGAGGCGGTGGCGATCGTGGTGTCCAGGATCTCCATGAACGTGGGCACGACCACGGCCGTGGCGACGAACCAGGGGTTCACCGCCGGGCGGCTGACCGCTGTCGGGGCGAGTGCCACGCTGCTCATGACAAGGCTCCTCCGGGATGATTGACGGTGAATGATGAATTGGAAATCACTTCTGTCTGATCCTTCATCCATCAAGGGCGGCCATGGTCAGGGGGTGCTACCGTTTGCGAAGGCTCCCCGGGGATGGGCGCGGCGGGGCCTTGCGGGAGCGGTCGAAGCGGTTGCAGGACATCACCGGCGTGCGGGCCCGTCGCCGGCTCCTTGTAGTACACGTAGGGGACCACCGACAGGCCGACGAACAATGGGACCTTGTCCGGGTTGTAATCTGTCAGCTCGATCCGCACCGGCAGCCGCTGGACGATCTTCACGAAGTTGCCCGTAGCGTTCTGCGGCGGCAGCAGGGCCAGCGTCTGGCCGGTCCCCATGGTGAAGCCGGTGATGCGGCCCTCGAACTCCCGGCGGCCGCCGTACATGTCCACCTCGCAGCGCACCCGCTGGCCGATGCGCAGGTCCGCCAGTTGGGTCTCCTTGAAGTTCGCGTCGATCCAGATCTCGGTGAGCGAGCGCACCGCCATCAGGGCCTGCCCCGGGAGGACGTTGTTGCCGGGGTTGACGTTGCGGCTGGTCACCACGCCGTCGATCTCGCTGACGATGTCGCAGTAGCGAACGTTCAGCTCGGCCTGGGCGAGGTCGCGCCTGGCCTGGAGGAGCTTGGCCTCGGCCTGCCGGACCGCAGGCGCCTCGGGCACGAGCCGCTCTGCGATCCGCTCGATGTTCCCCTCCTTGTCGCGCCTGATGAACTCGTCGAGGGCCTGCTGGGGCGTCTGGGAGAAGGAGCCGAGGGGGAGGCCGACCTGCGTCATGCTCTGGACCAGCTCGGACAGCGCCTGGCGGACCCCGGAGAAGGTCTGATTGAGGTCGGCGGGGACGTCCGTCAGCTCTCCCTTCTCGGGGCGCGGGCGGAGGCCCAGCGCGACCCGCGCCTCATAGACTTCCTGGAGGGCCTGCTTGACTGCGGCTTCGGCCGTCCGCTCGGCCTCGAGGCGCTGGTCGAAGTCCTCGCGGGAGAGCGCGTTGCGGCTGAAGAGGCCACGGGCCCGCAGCAGGTCGGCGCGCGCGCGATCGAAGGACGCTTCCTTGCTCCGCAGGGCCGCGACCCGGGCCCGGAGCAGCGCCACCGAGTCGTCGACACCTTCGATCGACTTCTGGAGTTTCCAGCGCTGGCTGCCGGCCTGCGCCAGGATGCCCCGGACCTGGGCCCGTGCGGCCTTGATGTCGGCCTCGGCGTTCACCACGGCCGCCTTCTTGAGGTCGACCTGCACCTGGTACGGTTCGCGATCGAGCTGGACCAGCAAGTCCCCCTTCTTCACGCGGTAATTGTCATGGACCAGGACCCGGGCCACCTGGCCGGGCACTCGGGGCGCCACGAGCGTCACGTACCCGTTGACGTAAGCGTCATCGGTAGACACCGTGTTCAGCGCCGTCTCCACCGCGGGGACGAGGAGATATCCCGCGACCGCCAGGGCGGCCACGGCCCCCGCCAGCAGCAGCCATTTTCGCGCCGGGTGCGATGGCACCCGGGCCGCGGGTGGCAGCTCGGCGGAAGGGGGATCGGCTGCCGCGTCTGTGGCCTGGTGGTCCGGATGGGCGGCTCCATCGGCTGGTGACGGCGAAAGGCCATCCCGCGTCTCCACCGGCACGACCCCGGCAAGAGTAGACCGTTCCCCGATTGCGGGGTCGGAATTCACGTGAACATTGCTTTTCATGTTTATTTTACCTTTTCAGTCGGTTGGTATCGCGAGGGGTCCGTCACTTCAGACGCCCGCAGTCAGGACCGGTTGTCTGGGTGATCTCGGCCACGGCGGCTTTCGTCAGGCAGTCGGGGGCGATGAATTCGGCCCCCTGGCGGTGCATGGCCGCAAGACAGGCTCGGCCCGCAGCGTCGATGAAGGTGACCCCCGTCAAGTCGATGCGGACCATGGGTTTGCTCTGGATTATTGCTCGATCCGGTGTGCCAATCAAGCCACCCGTCAAGTCGATGCGGAGCATGGGCTTGCTCTTACGGGCCAAGGTCTCCTGCCAGCACTCCTCCAGCACCTGCAACCACGGCCCGGCCAAACTCCCTTCGAGCTGGAACGTGAGGGTCCCCGGGTGATCGTGGACCGTGATTCGCAGCATCGCTGAGACCCTCCTAGGGCAGCGGTTCTCGTCGGTGGCCATCTCCACCGCTGCTCCTGCCCCCACCGGCTTACCCCTAAAGCAGAGGCCGTGCCGGCGCGGCGAAGATCCTCACTTCGCCGCGTAATTTATTTGGCTGGAATGAGTTACGGATCGGTCGAGGCGAGAGGGACGGGAGGATGGAGAGGCAGTGCCGAAGGGGAAGTGCCGGCACTTCGGCAACTGCCGAAATGGCGTCAGGAGCGCGGACGGGAGATGCCCAGTTTTTTCATCTTCGATTGGAGAGTGGTCCGTTTCATCCCCAGCCGGGCCGCCGCGCCGTCCGGGCCGCTCAGCACCCACCCGGTCTCGCGGAGGACGCCCAGGATGTGGTCCCGTTCGGCGTCGGCCAGGGTGCTCGGCGCAGCGGCCGGCGTCCGGGCCTGCGCGGGGGCGGGCTGCAAGTCGCCGCGGGGGACCTGGAGGGACGGGCCCGGGGAGAGGATGACCGCCCGCTCGATGACGTTCTGCAGATCCCGGATGTTGCCCGGCCACGGGTAGCGCACCAACGCCTCCATGACCGCGGACGGGATGGCCTCGATCCGCCGGCCCATCCGCCGGGCGAACCGCTGGGTGAAATGGCGGACCAGCCGCGGGATGTCGTCCGGCCGCTCCCGCAACGGCGGCAGCACCAGCGGGAACACGTTCAGCCGGTAGTAGAGGTCCTCACGGAAGCGGCCGTCGGCCACCATCCGGGCCAGGTCGCGGTGGGTGGCCGCCACCAGCCGCACGTCCACCTTGATCGTCTTCGTGCCGCCGAGGCGCTCGAACTCCTGCTCCTGCAGTACGCGGAGCAGCTTGGGCTGCAGCTCCGGGGGGATGTCGCCCACCTCGTCGAGGAGCAGCGTCCCCTGGTGGGCCAGCTCGAACCGACCGACCTTTTGGCTGATGGCGCCGGTGAAAGCGCCCTTCTCGTGGCCGAACAGCTCGCTCTCCAGCAGCCCGGTGGGGATGGCCGCGCAGTTGAGCTTGACGAAGGTCCGGTTCCGCCGGGGACTCAGCTCGTGCAGGGCGCGGGCGATGAGCTCCTTGCCCGTGCCCGTTTCGCCACGAATGAGCACCGTGGATCCCGTGGGGGCGACCGTCTCCACCTCCTTCAGCACCCGGCGCAGGGCGGCGCTCTCTCCGACGATCTCCCCGAAGTTGTGCTCGGTGCGGACCTCCTCCTCCAGGTAGGCATTCTCCTTGGCGAGCTTGTCCTTGAGCGCCTCGATCTCCTGGAAGGCCAGGGCGTTCTCGACCGCCACGGCCACCTGATTGGCGACGAGCCGTAGGAAGCCCACGTCCGCCGCATCGTAGGCGGACGGCTGCTTGCACGAGAACACCAGCGTGCCGACCCGCCGCCGGGCGGTGGTCAGCGGAAGAAAGCAGCCGCTGTGGGCTCTATACAGTTGCACTGCTTCCAAGAACCCCGGCCAGCGCCTTAGCTCGGCCACGCTCGAGATGATGAGCGGCTGCTGGGTCTGCCACACCAACCCTGCCGGGTCGTCTTCAACAGGAAGAGCTATCACGGGCGGGTGCGGGGTGGGTTCGGAGGCCTCCAGGACGTGCAGGCGCATGGTGTTGGTCGCTGCCTCGTGCAGGACCAGGGCGAGGTAATCGAAGCGCACCACCTGATGAAGCCGGCCGGCCAGCTCGTGGAACAGCGCGGGCAGATCGTGGTGCGACGCGATCGCTTCCGAGACGGCCAGCAAGGCCCGGTACGGCTCGCCAGTGCCAGATGCCTGTCCGTCTAAGTGAGCGCTTGTCATGGCGAAAACCCCGGCGTGAACGTCACCCGGATCGGATGCCAGGAGGGCGGCTGGATGGGGATGCACCCGATTCCTTCAAGCTAACCCCTCGGCCGGCCGGTGGTCCACCTCCGGCCGACCGCCTCCCCTCGGGTCATCCCGCCTCCGCCTGAGCCTCCCCCCTGGTCTCCTTCGACGGGCTCCTGCGACGACGGCGTGCGTCGCGCAGCCGGTAGCTCTCCACCCCCGTCTCGATCACCGAGCAGCGGTGCGTCAGCCGGTCGAGGGTCGCCCCCGTCAGCCGCTGGCTGCCCAGCACCTCCGACCACTGCTCGAACGGCAGGTTCGTCGTCACGATCACGCCACGCCGCTCGTACGGCGCGTCGGTCACATCGACCGAAGCCGGCTTTCCGAAAGGTGATCTTGGACGGCGATCGTCGGTCTGATGGGCGTTACCTCGAAATCAGTGCAACTCCCTGTCCAGAAGGTGCAACACTGGACTGGG